>JAGPGE010000117.1 GCA_018056145.1 Armatimonadota bacterium | reverse complement strand
ACGCTGGTGAACACGATCGGGGCCTCCGCCGTCCCCGGCGCATTCAGCTCACCGCCTACCACCAGGAACGCCTGACGACCGTCCTCCTTGCCCAGCTTCACCACCACGCCAGGATCTATCGTGAGGGTGCCGTCGATGACCACGGTGTCGGTGATGACGTAGACGCCTCTGGCGGCAGTCCACCTGGCGCCTGCGGTCGTTCCGCTGGCGAGGGCAGGGCCTGTCGTTGGGTCACCAACGCAGATGCCGAACTCCGCTTTGTCGGTGTTGTCATGATCGGTACGGATGGTCAGCACTGCCGTGTAGACGCCAGGTTGAGTATAGGTGTGATAGGCGTGCTGTCCCGTCCCGGTAGCCCCATCGCCGAAGTTCCAGGTGTAGGAGGTGATGGCCCCGGCTCCGACCGTGTAGGAAAGGCTGGCGTCGAAAGTCACGGAGAGAGGCGCATCGCCCCAGCGAGAGGAAGTCAGCGCGCCAGCAAAAAGACGGGCATTGGCCAGATCGTTGAGACCCATGAAGTGGATGCTGCCTGCCGTTCCCGGACCCCACAGATACGAAGCGTAGAGCTGGAAGTCCACAGCCAGGATGTTCCAGATGGCCTTGTAAGCTGACCAGCCGCTTGCGGCCGCCACCAAACTCGCCGGCGCCACGCCCTTCCCGACAGTGACGAAGAAACTGGCCAGATCGCTCGAGTGGTTCTTGATGATGCCCACGAGTTCCTGGGCGGCTTCCCACGCATTGCCGCGGGACAGGGCATCTATATACCCGTCGAAAGAGACAGAGTCCTGCAGAAGGTCAATCGCCGTTAGCAGCCGGTCGCTCATCGCATCCGTGTACCAGACGCCCGTGACGCCTTGCAGAAGGCTCCAGCAGATGTCAAGCACATGGAACATGGCGATGGCCGGGTCTGTCTCCATGGTCATATCCACCATCACCCCCACCTCTCCGTTGGAGGTGTAGGTGATCTCGTAGCGCGCGTGTTCGCCCGGAGGGATCGCTCCCACGAGAGCCCAGAAGTGGGGTACGTCGGCCAGAGGGCGTACCGTGCAGGCGACCGGATTCACAGGCTTGACCGTCAGCCAGATGCCGCGCAGCCAGTTCTCAAGCCCTGTGTCATTCCGGACATCCACAATGGCTTTGTACTTGCCATCCTCGACCCATTCGCTGACAACCGTGCCCACGGCCAGTCCGTTGGCAAGTGAGCAGTCCGGCCAAACCTCAGTGGGCAGAGCGGCGTGTGAGGTGGCGCCAACAAGCAGCGCTGCTGCCGCTGAGAGCAGGCATGACCATAGTGCGGTTGAGTATGGGCGGTCGGCCATGGCAGGTATTCCCCCCAGTGGGGCAAGACTCAGTTCGCGGTGGATGACACGTGTATTCACCGAAAAGGCGCCCGGAACCTTCGTCCGCCGCCAGGCAAGTCAGACCGGTATCATGCCGGCCGAAGGCTCAGCGGGGGCCAGCTGCCTCGCGCCCTTGCCTCGATGACTGCCGCTCGCAGGCGCGCAGCCGGTCTGCCGCGTGGCGTACGGACTGCCGGGGGGAGGCGCCATCCCGCGTGCTGTCCGCAGCCGGGCATCACGTGTCATCGCAAGGCGCGAGACTCCCCGCCAGCGGATGCTCCCGCATGGCGTCCCTCAGGCCCCCCGGCACCACGTGCAGGTAGATCCCCGTGGTGTCCAGCCGCGAGTTCCCCAGGAGTTGCTGGATCTGCAGGATGTCGCACCGGCCGCTCTGGAGCAGCAGCGTGGCGGCGGAGTGCCGGAGCGTGTGAAGACTGACGCCCTCGCGCGTCGTCCCAGTGCGCTTGAAAACGGACGATCAGGTACATTGCCTGCGCAGCCGTATTGGCTCCACCGCGGACAGATCAGGCAGATGGGTTCTGCGCATCCACGCGCACTGGCGGCTGGCAGACAGCGACCCCGGCCTTCGCTGTCGGGCCGGGGTCGGGTCTGCTGACTCCGCGGTCACTACCAGTGGCCATCTCCTGACCATCAACGGAACAACGGCCTGACTCTGGTTGCCGCCTGCGATCCTGGCTACGATGCGCAGGAAGCAGCCGGGCGTGGTGTTCCTGGAAATGAAGCGCCATGCCCCCCTGGGAAGCCGCTCGATCAGGGCTCGGCCTGCAGGGCGATGTCGTCGTACGCGAACCCGCCGAAGCCGATGCAGCCGAAGGCCAGACTGCCCGCCGGGAGCGGCTCGGGGTCATTGGCCCTAAGCACGCTCTTGCCGTCGATCAGCACCTCGATCCGGCCCTTGTCCACGCGCACCTCCAGCGTGTACCACGCTTCGGACTGCAGCGCGGAACTTGCCTGCGCCAGCTGCTTCTCGATTCCGGCCGCCTGCCGCGCCAGGCTGATCTCCGCTGGGTCCGTCTGGCCGTCCAGCCGCAGGCGGTAGTCCTGGGTCTCCTGCGCATTGCCCGAGGAGCACAGCCGTATCTCGGCCAGCCCGCGGGCGTGCAGGTAACGCAGCTTCAGTTTCGGTTCCGCTTGCCGCATTGTGGTCCAGGAAGCCATCCCCGGGCCGGCCAGAACCAGCGCCTGACTTCCACCGACCTCCGCCACCCGCGCGTTCGGCGTGAGTTCCCAACCCCGCAGTGGCGAGGTCTCGAAGTCCTGGGTCACGGAACGCACGGGCCGCTCCCCGGTGCGAACAAGCGGAATGTCGGGCACCGGAACCGCAGTCCGGATGGCCGGTGACACGGTCGGTTGCAGGCCCACGGACCGTGCCGCCGCCGATGCCAGGCGCGCAACTCCCGCGCCGTCCAAGGTCACTGTGGCGTGGCTCACCGACGGCTTGCGCCCGGGTTCGATCACCTCGAATCCGCCGACCATCATCTGGATCTGCGGGGTGGGGCTCAATGTCGGTGGGGCAAGCGCTCCTGCGTCGCTCCCCACAAGGCCGGGGTAGACCATAAGCTCAACAGCCGCTTCAGGCTGGGCGAAAGCCAATGCCGGATGCTTCGCCCGAACCAGCACCCGCAACTTTCCTGGACGGTTTCCGGGCCGCAGGAGGAACGACGTCGCGCCCCGGGCGTCCGTGGTGAGATTCAGGGCCGGCGTCTCGCGTCCGAGATAGCCGTAACCGGAGGCCACGCGCACCTCCACCTCGCAGGCATGAAGCGATGGCACCAGCACCAGCCCGTTGGTCAGCAGATAATTGTCCGGGCAACACCCGCAGCCGCCGGACAGGGCCAGCAGAGTGCACGGTTTGCCGTCCGGGCCAGTTCCGGCCGACGCGGCCAGGTGGGGCTTGATGGCCTGCCAGGACGCCGCCGCTTCGGGGCTGGCAATGCCCCCGCCGGTTGCTCCCACGGGCACCGTCAGACCCGAGATTCCCTGGACCCTCGCCGCATTGGCCGCGATGTTGACCCGCGCGGTATCCACGCACTGGATCAGGTCGGGGAGCGATGCAACTTCCTGGCCGGTGGCCAGCGCCAGCAACTGGTTCACCTGCACCCTCACCCAGGCCGCCTCGGGCATGCCCAACCCGGCACTGGGTACCTGCAGGATGCCCGTATCCGATGTGACCTCAAGCGTCGCCTTGCGCGCGCGCCAGGCGAGATTTGCGTCCAACTCCGTCTTCGACCCCGGCAACGACCAGGTCGCCTTCGCATTGCCTGCCAGGCTCTGTCCCGCCGGATGTGGGATCTGATCTGATGTTCCCGCGGCCGCAAGCAACTCGGGGGCGGCCAGGATCACCGAGTCCTGTCTGTCCAGGGGCAGGCCCTTCAGGTCCGGAAGCTGGACCACCGGACCCGGGTCTGGTTCAAGGACCAGGAGGAGCGTCTGCGCCTCGGTGACCCCGGCATTCTGGTAGTAGGGGACCGGGAAGGGGCGCGTGCCCGGCTGGTCCGTGCCGAAGCGGTAGTAGTAGAAATGGTAGCCCGGCAGCACAGGCCGCAGAACCACGCGCTCAGATGGCGCGACGGGCAGGGAGAAGTAGCCGGCGCGGCCAGCCTGCAAGACGCTCCACTGCTCCTCGTTCTCGCCCCGATAGAGGATCTGCACCCCCGACAGCACATCCCCGTTCAGAGCCTCGACACGCCCCAGCAGAGGAGGCGTCTGAGGGTCAATCCCGGCCTCTGTCATGAACAATGCAAGCAACCCGGCGGTATGGGTCTCCGACTGCGACAGCCCCAGCGTCACGATGTCATCCCACTCGGCTACCCGGCCTTCCTTCACACTCTCGAAGATCTCCGGGCGATGAGTGATCCTCGCCAGGGCCTTCACGAAATCCGCCGCCGTGGGCAGCGGTCCGCCGGGAGTGAAGGGGTACATCGCAATGCCCGTCTGCGCATGGTACCGCGCATCGCCGCCCTTGCCGTCGGCATACTCCTCGATCTTGTCGTGGTTGCTGAAATGGGAGTCGTAGGTGTGGTTTACCACACCCATGTCCTGCACGAAGTGTGACGCCCACCCCACGTAGAACATGGCATTGCCCACGTACCCGCGACCGATGGCCGGAGTCCGGTTGCGGTACTTCATCAGCCCGATGTCGTAATACTGCTGGGCGTAGTGAGCCGCCGATTGAAACTGCTCCTGCACCTCGGGCTCGCAGTCAGCATCCACGGAGATCAGGGGGAAAGGTAGCGCCGCCAGGCCCGAAGCCAGGAAGGCTCCCGCATAGTCCACGAACTGGCTGATGGTCTGGTGGCTTGTCTGCTGGAGCCCCTCCTTGCCAGTGCCCTCGCGGTCCGGATTGTAGTAGTGGTCCTGGGCGGAGAGGCTGTAGGTGTGGGTATACAGGTCCTTGCTCGCCAGGCCGAAGAGGACGTCCAATTGAAGGATGAAGCGGCCCCGACCCAGCCAGTCATCGGCATACCGGGAACCGTCGGCGAGGTCCTGCAAGTGCGCCCGGGCAACTGCGGCCCAGTTGTCGCAACCTGCCTTCTCGAGCAGTTCAATGGCGTGCTCGGAAATGTAGGCGTGAGGGCTGCGGTGATACGTCTCTCCTGGCTCGCGGGTCAAGTCAGCCCGGGTGCCGTGCCCTGACGGCACGTTCCAGGCCAGCGCCGGGCCAGTTACCAGCGCCAGTACAAGGCCGACCAGAAAGCCAGACGCAATCCGTACTCGAGAGCTGGAACCGCCCATGGCCAGCAACCCCTTCATCCAGCGGATGTGATCGCATAGCTGCCCACCCTGTCCGCCCGGCCGCGGAAGCGGCGCCTGTGGCGGTTCAGGTCACCCCACGATTCCCGTCGCCCTTCTCGAATGGAAGTCGCCCGAGGGGCTATTGGCCCCGATCAAGGTCCCCCACGGGTAGGCAACCCAATTCCGCTCGCCATCAGACAAGGGGTTGCCGACCTGCCATCGGTACGGCACTTACGGCGTATGATGTGGTTTTCGCTTCCACCGCATATTCTTCCTGCATACGCGGCTGCGGAGCACGGAATGGCCTGCACGCTGCGGCCGCGACGTCTGGGCGCGCATGACTGCGTGCCTGATGGACGCTCGCAACGTCGAAAGCTTTGTCACAAGCCCTCCCGTGCCCCACCCTTCTCAGTACCCAACGGATGGTCCCGCATGGCATCTCTCAAATCGCCAGGCTCCACGTGCAGGTAGATGGCGGTCGTGTCCAGCCGCGAATGGCCGAGAAGCTGCTGGATCTGCAGGATGTCGCACCGCCCGCTCTGCAAGAGCAGCGTGGCTGCCGAGTGCCGGAGCGTGTGCAGGCTGACGCCTTCCCGCGTGATCCCGCTACGCTTCAGGATCGACGACCAGATCCGCTGCATCCGTGATGGATGGATGCGGTTGCCGCGGGTCGTCGTGAACAGGTAATCGTGGCGACAGTCGGTGCGCCTGAACTCCAGCCAGTCCGAAACCGCCTGGGCCGCCTCGTCAGCCAGCGGAACCACGCGCCACTTGCCCCCCTTGCCATGCACGCGCAGCAGCCCATCGACGAGGTCCACGTCGGCCAGTCGCAGCCCGATGAGTTCCGCCTTACGGATCCCCGTGTAGATCATCACCGCCATGATGGCATAGTCGCGGAACGCGACACTGGCGACCGGGTGGCGCTGGGCCGCATCCAGTATCTCGCGCAACTCGTCGGCGCGCAGATACTGAGGCAGCTTGCGCTCCTTCTTCGGAGCTGAAATCCGCCGCAAAGGGTCCTGGTCCACAAGGTCATTGTCTGCGAGATAGTGCCAGAAGCTGCGCAGGGCGTGCACACGACGCGCGATGGTGGAGTTCGTCAGGCCGGCGCCTTTCATCTGCACGATCCACGCGCGGACCACCTGCGTGGTCACCGACTCGATGTCCAGCGCGCCGACTTCCGTGTCCATGTGTTCGCGAAAAAGCCGCAAATCGGAACGATACGACCGGCAGGTGTTGGGGCTGTAACCCCTCTCAGCCTCGAGGTAGAGCACGAAATCGCGGATTGCTGTATCCATAAGCATTGACTTCGGGACACATCCTTTCGATGTGCCAGCCTTGCCACGGATAGCATCGCGCGATCATATCAGCTCGATTGGGGACAAATTGGGGAGGTGTGTGTCAAGCGCACCGGTTTCCCAGCTTACAGTGCGCTCAACGGGGCGTTTCCGGACACAACTGGCCGACTTATGGTTCACTTGGTGTACCCATAAGCCGGATTATCTGCTCACCGACATTGCACCTATGCAGATAACATGGAGGTTACCTGCACAACTTCGCGGACGGTTATGTGCCTCCGGTCGCGGATCTCGCTGCATAACAGCGTCGCTGCCATTCTCCCGCAGAGATGGTATCTCCTCCCCCTGCTGCAGAATGCCTTTCCATGCTCATTGAGAATGCCCTGCCCCCATTTGTGGTACCACTTCCTGAGTTAGTCTTCCGGCCCTTTGCAGCCTGCATTGTTCTTGTTCGCTATCTTTGCTACACTCCCTGCTGCCTGCCCGGAGGATAAGGCTCTGCAGGGGTGCAACCTGAGCGCCGCGGCAGGTGGCCATACGGATCGGGGCAGGGCGTGCGCTCTGCCCCCGCTGCTTCATCCGGCGGCCCCGCAAAGCGATAAACCCGGCCGTGGGTCGTCGACCAGGACCGCTTCCGGTGCCGGGGGAACGTATCCCAACGAACTATGCGGTCTGACCGTGTTGTAATGCTTACGCCAGCGTTCCGCCAGCACCTGAGCTTCCAGAAGCGTGTCGAAGATCTCCACCTTCAGAAGCTCGTCCCGCAACTTCCCGTTGAACGACTCGCAGTACCCGTTCTCCCACGGGCTCCCCGGCTCGATGAACAGCGTCCTGATCCCAAGCTCCGCCAGCCAGTCGCGCACGATCCGGGCAGTGAACTCGGGCCCATTGTCCGAGCGGATGTAATCCGGCAGACCCCGCGACAGGAACAGCTCCGCCAATCGGTCAAGCACGTCGTTACTGCTAAGCCTGCGTCCTACGTCAACCGCCAGGCTCTCCCGGGTGTACTTGTCAATGATTGTTAGAATGCGCAACGGACGGCCATCATGGGTCCGGCTGGCGACGAAGTCGTAGCTCCATATATGGTTCCTGTGGGCCGGCCGCAAGCGCACGCACGATCCGTCATTGAGCCACAGACGCCGCCGTTTCGGCTGCTTCTGGGGCACTTTCAGTCCTTCCCGGCGCCAGAGACGCTCCACACGCTTGTGGTTCGCGCGGAAACATTCGGCCTGCAGCATCCCCGCCACCCGGCGGTAACCATACCGCCCGTACTGGGTCGCCAATCCCACCATCCGCCCCACCAGCGCCGGCTCATCGTCGGCAATCTTCGGTTCCCGACGCTGCGTGGACCGCGGCTGCCCCAGCACCCTGCAGACCCGGCGCTCCGATACCACACCATGGCCCAGAGTGTCTTGCACATGCTCGATCGCCCGGCGACGTTTGGCCGGGCTCAGTAATTTTCCGAAGCTGCTTCCTTCAGGATCGAGATGTCCAGCGCCTGATCGGCAACCACTTTCTTAAGCCGCGCGTTCTCCTTCTCCAGCTCCTTGAGCCGTTTGGCATGATCCACCCGCATGCCACCGTACTCCTTGCGCCAACGATAGTACGTCTGCTCCGTCACTCCGATCTTCTTGCTCGCCTCAGGCACAGTCGCCCCATTTGCGACCTCAATCTCCGCCTGGCGAAGCTTCGCGATGATCTGCTCCGGCGTGTAGCGCTTCTGGCCCATCCATCTCGCCCCTTTCAATGGCCCCAAGGTGCCCCAATACTAACACAACACCTGGGCCGATTATTGGGGGCAAGGTCATGCCTGGTGCCGGGCCTCGAACACCCGCGTCATTCATGGTGAACCACTCGGGGTGCTCCTTGCCGTACTTGCGCCACCATCCCTGGAAGCGGTGGCCGACCCTTGGCTGAGGCTCCGTATCCCCCTCCTGGTGGATCAGCAGGTAACGACGCAACGCCTCGTCATAGCGTTGCAGCCCTTCCGTGGTGAATCCAACGCGCCCGGCTGCGCTCTTGGCGTTCTGTCTCGCGACTTCCGGCACTCTGGCGTTGGTGATGGCCTGAATGCGATAGTGTCGGGACTTGAAGGCAGGTCCACCCGAAATGTCCATGTCCGCGGCCACCGCGAGATTCGTGCGTCTCGGCACGTACGTGCCCAGATCGCCCGGCCACAGCCAGCGCACGCCGAGCGTCCTTTCGAGGAAGTCGACCACGCCGTAGAGTGTGCCCCGGCGTGTCTCGCGGACGAAGCGGTCCTGCCACCTCATCGGCTTCGCGGTGAAGAGATCCCTCCCGTCTTCTCGCCCGAGAATGAACACGCTTCCGCCAATGGCTTTGATGCGGTAGGTCTCGCCCGGGAGAGCATCGGGGTCCAGCCCGGCTTGCTTCGCCGCAGCCGTCGCTCCGACGTAGATCGGCACGCGCGAGTCGCCGTTGCGCAGGTCGGCTTCTCTGATGACCTCAAGACGCACCCCGGTTGCCTTCTCAACGTGCGCCACGAGTTCTCCCGCCGCATAGGTCGCCACCGGCGAAGGCTCATCGGCGGTCACGACCACGGACCGCGCGTTGCCGCCGACAACCAGCGCCAGATCTGCTGCGACTGCCGCTGAGATGCCTGAAAAGAGAGCCGCAGTCCCCAATAGCACTGTCACTCCGAACCGATTGCACTGGGCAATCACAGACATAACATCACCATCTCCCCGGTAAACCACCGCCAGGCCGGCGGCGGTGGCAGCGGCAATGCCTGGGTTTCAGATTCCAGGCTGTCACTTACTGACCTCAAACTTCGCCGCCGCGCGGACGTACGCGAGCGCCGTCTTCCTGGGGAACCCCACTGAGATGCGGACGTAGAACTCCCCAAGGCCTCTCACACGGTCCGTCAGGTCCCAGTACGATGTTTCCCTGTAGGTCTGCGCGTTCTCGTGCAACAGTTTGTATTCCCGTCCGTCCTCGGAGAACTCCACCTTGTTGTATGTCTTCTCCGTTCGGTCGGACTCCTTGGAAAGCATCAGCCAGGGCATGAACTCGAAGGACTCGAAGACGCACCCCTCGGCGGCCCTGAAGCGATGGGTGACGTAGCCTTCCTGGTCGGGCTCCACAGCGTAGCCCCATTTGCTGCGCCTGAGGCCTTCCACCTCAACCGGATACAGGTCCCCGGGCTCTTCGGCCAGGGCGAACGATTCGGTGAGTTGGTGCATGCCCGGCGCGAAACCCACCGAATCGGAGACTCCACATCGGATGTTCAGTGCCTGGTAAACGAGCCACGTCTCCCCCGGGAAGCCGGCGGATATGCGGATGTAGAACTCGTTCAGTCCCTGTGCCTTGTGTGTAAGGTTCCAGTAGGCACCCGGATCGAAGCCCGGGACGTTCTCATACAGCGTTTCGTATGTCTTGCCGTCTTTGGAGAACTCCACCTTGTTGTAGGTCTTGTCGGTTCGGTCCTTGGCCTGCGGCAGCGCCAGATAGGGCATGAACTCGAAGCGCTTGAACACGTAACCATCTGCCGCCCTGAACCGGTGGATGACGTGGCCCTCCTGGTCGGGGTCGAGCACGAACCCCCAAAGACTCGGGCGCAGGCCCGCCGTCTCAATGGGGCCGAAGAGCGGCTTGCCACTGTTCCGGGCATACCCGTCCGAGTACTTGTGGGCGCCGGGGGGGATCGCCAGCGCGCCGGAATCCGTGCGGACGAGCATGTTGCCGTCCCACAGGCTCTCCAGGTCGGGATAGGTCCTGCTCTCGGTCGTCGCCGAAGCCAGATAGTCGGCGATGAAGTCCTTCTCGTGTGCCCGACGGAAGGCTGCCAGATCCAGCAATGCCTGCCGGGCTTCGGGGAACTGCTGATCCTCGTACAAGCCCACGAAGTTCGCCGCGAGCCTTGCGTGCTCCAGGCCCGCCTGCAGGAATCGCACCCGGGCGGCGAACTCCGGCAGTTCGGACGTCGCTGCCAACTCAAGCGCCTCGTCAATCAGCGCCTCGGCCGGCCCAAAGGCCTCGGGCGGGTACTGCTTCCGCGCCTGGGAGCAGTTCCCCCAGTCGGCGCCCCCATGCAGGGCCTTGGTGGTCGAGTAGTCTTCCCAGTAGTCGCAGTAGGCTTCGACCTTGCTTGCCGCGGGACCGAAGGCCGAGAAGTACTCCTCCCGGATCTGATCCACGGTGCGCGTCGGGTCGGTCCCCAGCCGCATGTGCACGTACAACATCGGCCCTCTGACGGCCCACTGCCCGAGCAGACTGTCGTAGTCGAAACCCGCCATCCCATTGGCGCCCGCGAACCGTATCATGTCGCCCACCTGCCGGGTGCTCAGGTTGGGCATTGTGTACCCTAGAAGGTGGTTCGGCCGATAGCACATCTCCATGCCCGTGCGGCTCCACCCCAGCCAGGCGTCCTTGTTGGCCTGGTGCTCTGCCGTTGTCATGGGGTACCAGCACTGGTTGCCCGATCCCCACGGGACCGAACTAGTTACGTCAACTACCTTCTGCAAATTGGGTCGTGGTATCCCGCCAACGTTCTTCGCTGGCCTGCTCGCCACAAGCCGTCTCGTAGGCTCGCGCAGGGCGGGGTCAAGGGCGGCGAAGCCGTCTC
>JAGPGE010000116.1:2541-10980 GCA_018056145.1 Armatimonadota bacterium | reverse complement strand
CGGGGCCGTACGGGCCTGCCCCTATGCCCAGAGAATGCAGCCCGTGTCGAAAGGATTCGCCAGGTCCCGGTGGGAGGGCATGATCCGCAGGGTGTAGCCCCAGCGGCCGGTCCCATCGCAGTCCACTGTGCCCATGAACCGGTGAGTCCCCCCGGTTCCGGGCCCGACGTACTCCATGCGCCCACTGCGCGGCATGACGATCTCCTGCGATGAATCCACGTTCCCGTACTGCAATTGCACCAGGACGTCGTCGGGCGAGAGGTTTCCTAGCGCGATTTCGGCCCGCACCACAATCCTGTCGGCGTACCGCGTGACTTCCCCCGCATCGTCGGAAATCTTCACGAAGCGCAACTGGGACCAGCCGGCTTTCACCCGCTGCAGCCAGGCGGTGAGTTCCCGCGCCCGGGCGTACTTCGTGTCCGACAGCTCCCGGCCCCGGCGCACGCCCGGCAGGTAGAACCGGTCCACATATTCGCTGACCATGCGGTTCGAGTTGAACACCGGGCAGATGGCCGCCATCGACTGCTTCATCTTCGTCACCCAGCCGTGGGGGATGCCGTCGGCGCCGCGGTTGTAAAAGAGCGGCACGATCTCCTGCTCCAGGAGGGTGTAGATGGCTTCGGATTCCACGTCGTCCTGGTAGTTCTCGTCCTGATACTCTTCGCCGTTACCGATGGCCCATCCCACTTCGGGCGTGTAAGCCTCATCCCACCAGCCGTCAAGAATGCTCAGGTTGATGCCGCCGTTGGCGACGACCTTCATGCCGCTGGTCCCGCTGGCCTCGAGGGGCCGGCGCGGATTGTTGAGCCAAACGTCAACCCCCTGCACGATGTACCGCGCCAGACTGACGTCGTAGTTCTCCAGGAACAGGACGCGCTGGCGCAGTTCGGGGTCGCGCTCGAAGTGGACCACGCTGCGGATGTACTCCTTGCCCGGCCCGTCGTTGGGGTGGGCTTTGCCCGCGAATATGATCTGCACAGGCCGGTCGCGGTTTGTGAGGATGGCCTTGAGACGCTCGGGATTGCGGAAGATCAGGGTTGCGCGCTTGTAAGTGGCGAACCGGCGGCCGAAACCGATGGTGAGGGCCTCCGGGTCCAGCACCTCTTCAGCGCGCGCAATGTCGCTGGCCCCAGCGCCGCGGCGCTGGACCTGGCTGCGGTGGAGCTTCCGGGCGACCGCCACGAGGCGCTCGCGCCGGCGCTCGTGGGTCCGCCACAATTCAGCTTCGGGGATGTTCTTCACCCGGGCCCAGATCGACTGATCGCCCGGCTCGGACCGCCAGCCCGCGCCGAGATACCTGTCGAACAGTGACGCCATGTCGTTGGAGATGAACGAGCCCGTGTGGATGCCGTTTGTGACCGAGCCGATGGGTCTTTCATCGATGGACAACTGGGGCCACAGGCGCTGGAACATGCCGCGCGAGACGCGGCCGTGCAGCTTGCTCACACCATTGCGCCAGGTGGATAGCTTCAGGGCGAGGACGGTCATGCAGAACTCCTCGTGGGGGTTCAGCGGGTCCTCGCGGCCGAGAGCTAGGAACTGTTCCAGTGTCAGCCCAAGCTGCCCGTAATAATGGCGGAAGTACTTCTCGATGAGGGCGGGCGGGAACCGGTCATGCCCGGCGGGAACCGGGGTGTGGGTGGTGAAGACGTTGCTGACCCGGGTGGCTTCCGCCGCCTCGTCGAAACTCAGGCCTTCTTCGAGCATGACGCGTCGCACCCGCTCCAGCGCCAGGAAGGCCGCGTGACCCTCGTTCATGTGGAAGGCGTCGGCATTGATGCCCAGAACCCTGAGTGCCTCGATACCGCCCAGCCCAAGGACGATTTCCTGCCGGATTCGCACCTCGCTGTTTGCCTCGTAGAGCTGGTAGGTGATGCGCCGGTCCTCAGGCCGGTTCTCTTCGGTGTTCGTGTCCATGAGATACAGGGCGATCCTGCCCACATTGGCCCGCCACAGGAGCGCCACGACCTCGTGGTCGTCGGTGGGAATGCGGACCCGGACCTGCTGGTCGTCGGCGCCGATCACGGGCTCCACGGGAAGCGAGTGGAAATCGTTCTCTGTGTATGCTTCCTGCTGCCAGCCGTCGGGGTTCAGGTACTGGTGGAAGTACCCCACCTGATACAGGAGTCCGATGCCGAACAGGGGCAGTCCCATGTCGCTGGCGCTCTTCAGATGGTCCCCCGCGAGCACCCCCAGGCCGCCGGCGTACATGGGCAGCGACTCGTGGATGCCGTATTCCAGGCTGAAGTAGGCGATGGACCGCCCTCTGGACTCCGGATACGTCCGGTCAAACCAGGTCTCGGACTGCAGGTATTCGCTGAAGGCATCCCAGACCCGGTCGAGATGCTGGCAGAAACTGTCGGAGTCGGCCAGTTCCTGCCACCGATCCTGGCTGACCGCGCCGAACATCGCCACGGGGTTGTGTTCGTATTGTTCCCACAGGTCCAGGTCCACGCGGCGCAGAAGCTCAATGGCGTCTGGTGTCCACGACCACCACAGGTTGTGGGCGATGGGACGGATCATCCGCAGACGTTCGGGGATCCGGGGCACGATCTTGTATGTCTGGTAGGCTCTCACGGTCAGTCTCCCTGTGCGGCTGTCGGTTGGCAAGGCCCCGGAACAGGCGCCCGGAGCGGAATGTCAGAGCGAGTGCAGCAGACGGCGGCGGGGGGGCGTCAGCCCTGCCGTGTGACAATTGTCTGCGGGCTGCGGGCCCCTGTCAAGTTGGGGCCCGGTTGGGCGGCCCTGTCCAGAGGTTTCTCGCCTCGCGCCGCAGTGCTATAATCGGTCGCGCGCCACGGCGCATTCACTATGAACTACCGCAGCAGGTGGCAGGAACGCAGACGCAAGGAGGCCCAGAAACGCCTGGCCATCGGCCTGGCAGCGCTGGCCTGCATCGTGCTGGGCGTCATCCTTGTCAACCGGTTGGGCGCGGACAGCCACGTCTGGGTGACTGACCTGCACGTACGCGCCCCTGTCTTCCTGACGCACGATGGCGGCATACTGTACTGCTCGTCCCCCGGGCGCCTGGCCCAGGCGTTGCGGATCGAGGATGGCTCGGTGGTCTGGCCCGATCCTTTCCGGCCCTATATGGGGTCCGGGGGACCGCCAGTGGTCCTGGAGGACCGTATCGTGGTCTTCAGCGACGACGGCCGGGCCACCTCGCTGGATCGCCGGACCGGAGAGCCAGGCTGGCAGATGGGCACCGGTTACCCGATACGCTGCACGCCGCTTATGTACGAGGGTATCCTGTACCTGGGATGTGATGACGGCAATGCCTATGCCGTTAACGCGAAAACAGGTGTCGAGATTTGGCGTTCACACGCAAGATCTCCCGTGAACAGTGGGTTCGCCTACCTGCGCGGGGCCTTGGTTTTCGGCACTTCGGATGGCCGGATCCTGTGCGTGAACGCGAAAACCGGCAAGCCCGCTCGATGGCGCAGCAGGCGGCTGGGGCTGTCGATAAATGCCGGCCCGGTGCTCGTGGGGGATGAACTTGTGTTCGGGACCGACGGCGGACGCGCGTATTTCGTGGATACCGTTTCGGGGATGGTCACCCGCCACGTGGAGATGCCCGGACTTGGCGCTGTACGGGCCGATCCGGTCAGCGACGGCGATTCTCTGTATGTGGTGAGCACCGACGGCTGGCTGGTGGCCTGTGACCTGGCCGGCGACCCGGCTGATGGCCCCCTTGAGCCACGGTGGGCCCGGGACATCGGCCGGGAGCTCTCCGCGGGACCGGTCCTCAGTGAAGGGCTGATCTACTGCGGGAACGGGACGCAGGCGCTGCTGGCGGTGGATGCGGGGACCGGTCGCATCGTGCGCCGCTGGAAGTCCCCCACGCCTGTGCGGGGAAGCATCGTCGCTGCCGGCGACTATGTTTTGGCGGGCACCCAGGACGGCCAGGTGGTGGCTTTCAAGGCTCCGAAGGTGAAGCGCAGCGGGGACTGACACCACCGGAACGGAAACATCCGGGCAAAAAAACACCCGCCCGAACCACACAGATGCTGTTCCCGACCACCTGTGGGTCCCGACGGGCGCCTCACTTCCAGGGTTGCGGACGCAGAGAAACCCCCCTGGACGAAGCATAACCCTGATCGAGCTAATGTCCCCTTACAAACGCTTCGCCCGGGCCGAGGTTCCATCTCTTTCGTTCTTTTACTATGGAGATTCTCCCTCTTCAGTGTCTTCCGCTCAAGGTTGTCTCTGCACGAACTCGAGAACGTCGGCCAGTGGCAACGCACCTTCCATCGGGCCCTTGCGGGTTGCGCCAAGTGCCCCGCAGGCATTGGCGAGTTTCCCGGCTTCCCGCGGATGCTTACCTTCCAGCAGTCCCACCACGAAACCGGCGTCGAAGCAGTCCCCAGCGCCGGTGGGGTCAACCGCTTGCACCGGGAACGCAGGCACTTCGTATTCCCCATCCGCGCAGTATACCTTGCAGCCCGCCGAGCCTTGCTTGAGCGCGACGACTTCCGCAGCCCCCGCGAGCAATGCCCGGCAGGCTTCATCCGCGCCAGCCACGCCCGACAGGATTTCCGCCTCGCTTGAGCTGGGCAGCACAAGGGCCGCCACATCCATGACGGGCTTGCAGACCCGCCTCAGGGCCTCCTCGCCCCCCAGCAGTTCGGGGCGCAGGTTGGGGTCGAAGGACACCTTCGCGCCGGCCGCCACCGCAAGCTCGCAGGCCCTGTAGCACTTCTCGCGCATGTCCTCCCCCGCGGAAAGCGTGGAACCGCAGATATGCAGCCACTTGGTGCCCTCGAACATTTCGGGAGTCGGTTCGGGCAGATGCCCGGCGGCGCTGTTTGCGATGTGGAAGAGAAACCGGCGGTCGCCATTGGAGAAGTAGGTGACGAAGGCCACGCCGGTGGCAATGCCCTCGACCCGGCGCACGGTGGAGGCATCAAGACCGTCGGCTTCGAAACGGGAGACCAGGCAGTCGCCGAAATCATCCGCGCCGCATGAGCCGATGAAGCCCACGGAATGCCCCAAGCGCACGGCTTGGTCGGCGAAGATTGCCGGGGCGCCACTGGGGAAGGGGCCCACGAAATCGCCGGCGACGCTGAGGGGCACGTCCACCTCCTTGCGCATGACCTCTACGATCAGTTCGCCGATGGACATGATCTCATTGCCAGGCATGGTGATCACCTTTCGCGTGTGTTCCTGCCGTAAGTCACGGCCTGCGCCTTCGCCACCGCATTTGGGGGACTGGCATCCGAACTCGAGCCGCACCCGAGTTCGGCGCCTGTACCCAATGCGGTCTCGCCGTCGCTGCGCCATGAGCCGGGTACGGTCACCCATCGCGCATGCAGCCGCGCGGCGGGATGACAGTCCTCCGGTTCGGCCGTCCCCCAATTCCCTGCCTGACCGCTCCTCACCTGCCGCAGGAGGAGGTCCCCGGCGTCTTCGTGGCCAATTCACCCGCCACCCTCAGTAGAAAGGGGCTCGCCATGATCCGGGGTCTCCAGTCCGTGCGCCTGGGCTTTGTGCCCATTAGCAAGTTCGTTTTCAGCCAGGAGGATGCCGCGCGGTACAAGGCGCTGGTGCAGGAGCGCCTGGGCGCCCTCGGTGTGGATTTCGTCTCCATCGATGGAGTCACCAGCGATGGCATGCTGTATCTGGAGAAGGACCTGCCCGGGGTCGTCGCCCATCTCCGGGCCCACGACGTGGACGCGGTCTTCTGCCCCCACTGCAACTTCGGCACGGAGGACGTGGCGGCGAAACTCGGGCGCGAAATGGGGCTGCCGTATCTCCTGTGGGGGCCGCGGGACGAGATGCCTCTACCCGACGGCACACGCCTGCGCGACACCCAGTGCGGGCTGTTTGCGACCAGCAAGATCCTGCGGCAGATGAACGTGCCTTTCACGTACATCCCCAACTGCCGCATGGATGACCCGGTGCTGGACCGCGGCATTCTCTCCTTCCTGCAGGTGGCGTCTGTGGTGAAAACCGCCCGGAAGCTGCGCATCGGGCAGGTCGGCCAGCGCAATGACTTCTTCTGGACGGTGATGGTGAACGAGACCGGGCTGCTGGAGAAGCTGGGCATCGAGGTGTACCAGGTCTACATTAGCGACATTGTGGAACGCATGCGCGAGCTGCTGGCGGATCCCACTGATGAGTTGCTTTTCGTGGTCCAGTTCATGCACCAGCAGGTGACCTTCGAGTCCCTGGGCCCGGACCAGGTAAAAGCCATCGCCGCGCTGAAGATCGCGCTGGGCGAAGTGGCGGAGCGCCACGGGTTGTCGGCTATCGCCCTGCAATGTTTCCCGGTGATGCAGAAGGAGTTCGGAATCTACCCATGTTACGCCCACAGCCTACTCACGGTGGAGGGCGTGCCGGTGATCTGCGAGAGCGACATCTACGGGGCCATCGCCGCGATCCTGCTGCAGGCAGCCACGCTCCATGAGAACCCGCCGTTCTTCGCCGATCTCACCAACCGCCACCCGGAGAATGATAACGCGGAACTGCTCTGGCACTGCGGTTCCTTCCCGATCTGCCTGGCGGATGACGGCGTGAAGCCGAAGGTGGGCGAGCACTTCATCATGCCCGGCGCGGAAGCGGGCGTGGGTCACTGGCGGGTGCGCGGCGGCGACGTGACCATCGCGCGGTTCGCCTCGGACGGTGACAGGTTCCTGCTGGGCTTCGGGCAGGCAAAGGGGACGAGTGGTCCGTCAACGGTGGGGACTTACCTATGGGTCGAGATGAACGACTGGCTGCAGTGGGAGCGGGCGTTCATCCGCGGGCCATACATCCACCATGTCGCGGTGGTGCACGGCGCAGTGGCGGCGGTCCTGCAGGAGGCGTGCCGGTACATTCCGGGCATGCAGGCGGACCCCATTGACCCGGGCGCGGAGGCGCTGGAGGAGCATTGGTGGAGGGTGTGAGGGGAGGGTAGGCCCCCAAAGCGCCCGCGGGACAAGGCTTCTGCCGCCCCTTCGGGGCTATTACGGGATCAAGGGAAGGCCGGCTACCAGGGGCTCCCGCCCCTGGCTACAGGCGGACGGCCCCTCCGGGGCCTGAAGGCAGGCGGCGGATGGCAGTGCCGGGTGCCACCAAGGCCCTGCCTGGTGTGCTCTGATGATCCAGCACTGCTCTGGCTTCGCCAGAAGCAGTGGCGCCCGCGTTTGGAGGAAGGCCCATCCTGACGACGGACGGCAGCGCAACGGCGCGGGCCAGATGGGTGCAGGCGCGCGTTCCGGAGCGCTTTCCCATGCGGCCCCTCCGGACGGCGACGGCCAATAGCCGGCGCGAGACGAGCCCGCGGCGTACAGACGGCTGACGGGCGGGATTGGCTGTCGCACGATGGCAAAAGGCCGGCCGGATGGAGCCCCGCTCTCACTCCTCCTCCGACGGAATCCCCAATAGCTCGTGAACTTCCTCGCGCGTGGGCAGTGATGGGATCGCGCCCTTGCCCGTGGCGGTGAGGGCGCCTGCGGCGTTCGCGAACCGGAACAGCGCCTCCAGTTCCTCCGCGCTCATGTCCGAGACATCGTTCTCGCTCTCCAGCAGCTTCACCAGCATCGCCGCCACGAAAGCGTCGCCGCAGCCGGTGGTCTCGTCAACGGGAACGGTGAATCCGGGGCTCTCGCCGTCGATCTCGCCATTGTAGTAGAAGCACCCGTCGCCGCCCCGGGTCACCGCCACCAGTTCCGGGCCCACCTCCCACAATGCCTGCATCCCCTGCAGCGGGTCCTCCAGGCCGGTAATGAAGGTCATCTCCTGCTCGCTCACCTTCACCACGTCGCACAGTTCCATACCCCTGCAGATCCACTCGTGCGCAACGTCCAGGTCCGGCCAAAGCGGCGGGCGCAGGTTGGGGTCGAAGCTGATGAGCGCGCCCTTGTCTGCCGCGATGTCGATGGCCTCAAGGGTTGCACTGCGCACCGGCTCGTTGATGAGGGTGATGGAGCCGAAGTGAAAGATCTCGGCGGAGCGGATGTAGTCCTCGTTCAACTCTTCGAGCATCAGCATCTGGTCGGCGCTCTGCTTCACGTGGAAGCTGAAATCGGGCACGCCGCGCTCGTCGATGGCCACGAAGGCAAGCTGGGTGGCGTATTCCGGGGTGAGCAGGAAGTGGTCCATGTTCACGCCCGCATCCCAGAGAGTCTGGCGCAGGAACTCGCCGAAATGATCCTGCCCGACCTTGGAGATGATGCCTGCATCCGCCCCGAGAATGGCGACCCCGGCGGCGACGTTGGTGGTGGCGCCCCCGGCGGCCTTCTCGAAGGAAGTGGAAGGCACCAGCCCGAGGCCCGGCTGAGTGGAGACCATGTCGATGAGGGCCTCCCCGAGGCAGATGATGTCAGGCATGGGTGCAGTCTCCCGGCTCATGGGCTCCCAAGACGGAGCCCGGAATGGTGCGCGTCCCCCGCGCCCTCACGGAAGCAGGATTCACCCCGCGCGAGGGGAAATCCTTCCGTGGACAAGAGCGGGGGCGTG
>JAGPGE010000116.1:0-2441 GCA_018056145.1 Armatimonadota bacterium | reverse complement strand
CGATGGTTGCTCAGCCGGCGGGCTTTCGATGGTCTGACCAGAGGCGGCTACTGACGGCCAGAGTGTGTGCCACTGCACTCGGCGAGGCCGAAGCGGTGCTCGATCGGCCAGGCACACCAGGCGGGGCCTGGTGTGGCACCCGGCGACTGCACAGGACCTGTCTCTCCCGACGAGGTGATCCAATGCGCGCTCTCACGTTACCTGCAGCCGCGATCCTGATCCTGAGCCCGCTCCTCGCGCCGGCCCAGGATGCGCCGAATCTCGTGGCCAATCCCGGCTTCGAGACACTCGACGCCGACGGCTGGCCCGAGGGCTGGAAGACGGGCCTGAAGTCCGTCTCGCTGTCCACCGAGAACCCCCGCAGCGGCAAGTACTGCCTCAAGTGGCAGAATGACGACCCGGGCCGGTACGACCTGTGTTCCATCCCCGTGAAGCCCGCGCCCGGCAAGCGCTATGAGATTGAGGCCTGGGTGCGCACGAAGGGACTGGGCGGGTCCGGCGGAGGGGCCACGATCTGCCTGGAGTCGTGGGGGGAGGGCAGCACGTTCCTGGGGGGCACATATCCCGGCGGTCTCCGGGGGGACACGCCGGAGTGGACCCGCGTTCACGGCATTACCGGGCGCATCCCGGAGAAGGCGACATCCACCAATCTCCTGTGCTATGTGCGCCAGGGCGGCGTGGGCACGGCGTGGTTTGATGATGTCTCCGTGCGCCTGTATCAGGGCCCGCTGGTGGAGGGCATCGCCACCAACCTGTACCGGGGCCGCGCGGTGAAGGGCACGGTCAAGGTGCGCGTGGGGCTGAACTTCGAGGACTATGACCTGCCGGCGGGCGCGGCGAACGTGGACCTGGCGATCCTCGACGCGACAGGCGACGCGCTGGCCGAGATCGCGCCCGTGTCCTGTGACCGGACTTCGGCCACCTTCGAGTTCGCGGCCGAGACTCTTCCCGAGGGCACGTATGAACTGGTGGGCCGGGCGAGTGTGCCCGACCGCGACCTGTCGGGCGAGGCGTCGCTGAAGATCACCCGCACCGCACAGACTCCACCGGCGAAGGCGTACATCGACGAGCATCACCGGCTGATCGTGGACGGCGAGCCCTTCTTCCCGCTGGGCACTTACTGGAATGTGGTCTCCGGCGATAAGACCAGCATGACCCCCGAGAAGCTGGACATCTACGCGGAGTCCGCCTTTAACTGCCTCATGCCCTACGACTCGACCAATGTGGGCACGCAGCAGCTTGACCTTGCGCAGGAGCGCGGGCTGAAGGTCATCTACAGCGTGAAGGACTTCTTCGTGGGCAAGCACGGCCTGAAGACGGAGGAGGACGAGCGGCGTAAGATCGCGGAGTACGTGAACCGCCTCAAGGATCACCCGGCGATCATCGCGTGGTACACCAATGACGAACTGCCCGCCAGCATGTACCCCAGCCTGCGCAGGCACCAGGAATGGATGGAGGAACTGGACCCGGGCAGACCCACCTGGATCGTGCTGTACCAGGTGGATGATGTGGGCAAGTACCTGGGAACCTTCGACGTCATCGGCACCGACCCGTACCCGATCCCCGGTAGCCCGGCAGGAAGAGCGCTGGTGTTCACGCGCAAGACCGTGGAAGGCACGCTGGGCCTCAAGCCGGTCTGGATGGTGCCGCAGATCTTCAACTGGAGTGCCTACCGAGCGAGGGAAGACACCTCCAAGGTCATGCGCGGGCCGTCTCTCACGGAAATGCGCAGCATGGCCTGGCAGTGCATCTGCGCCGGGGCCAACGGGCTGATCTTCTACTCGTGGATGGACCTGTGGCGCATGGAGCGGCTCGGCGAACCCTTCGACAGCAAGTGGCCAGTGGTGCAGCGGCTCGCGGCGGAGATTGCGGAGTATATCCCGGTGCTTCTGTCCGTGGATGAACCGGTGCGGCCGGTGGAGATCAAGGCTCCGGAGGAGGTCGCCTGGAGGCTGTACGCAAAGGACGGCAGAACCTACCTGTGCACGGTGAACAGCAGCGATGAGGCGCTGGAAGCGGACTTCGTGTTCCCGCAGACCTTCGACGAAATCACCGTGCCGCTGGGTCTGGATACCATCGACGTCGAGGGCAACCGCCTGCATGTCCGATTCGGCGGCCTCGAGCCCAAGATTATCTGCCTCACCCCCTGACGCGCGTCAGGCAACCACACCGCCCACCGCGGCGGACGAGAGGGATCATTCATGAAGACCTGCCTCAATCTGATCACGCTCCAAAAAGGCCTGAACACACTGGAGGGCATCAAGCTCGCGGCCGCCGCGGGGTTCGAGAGCGTGGGCATCTGGGCCGACGCGCTGGAGAGCGAGCCGGACCCGATGAAGGCCGCGGCGCAGGTGGCTGCCGCGTGTGAGCAGGAGGGCGTGTCGGTGTCCGAAATGTGCTTCGTCGGCGGGTGGATGTGGAACTCGGGCGACGGCCTGCGG
>JAGPGE010000115.1 GCA_018056145.1 Armatimonadota bacterium | reverse complement strand
GGATCAAACTCGGTGCTCAAAGTGTAGCACAGGCACGTGAGGGCGACAACCTGAGATAGCCAGGCGGAAGGAGTCAGGCCACTGGCGGCGAAAGCGTGATTTGTTGTCTGTCGTCTGGCGTCGCAACTGGTAGCGATTTGCGCATACAAGTGGGGGCCGATTGCTGTGCCAAGACACCAGGTCTATGCCGCGGTTCTGCTCGCCCTCTGCCCTGTAGTCAGCCTGACCGCAACTGCCCAGCTCGACCCGCCGGTCCTGTCCGCCGCCGTCTTCAGCGGCGACATTCAATGCAGCCATATGAACGGCAGGCCACCGGATGTGCTGCCGCCCGAAGGCGTTGCAGCCTTCACGCGCCGCCCCGCGCCTATCATTCCGGGGCAGGCCGACGTGCAGGCTGGCACGGTGAAGAAGCTTAGCGACATGCCATCCTACACCTGGTGCTATGGCTGCTACAACACCGCGGCGGCCATGGTGTTCGGCTACTATGATCGGCACGGTTACCCGAATATGTACACGGATCCCATCGGGAACGGTGTCTGCCCGCTGTACAATGAGGAAGCCTGGCCAGATAACCTTCTGAGCACCACGTGGGGCGAGAGCCCCCTGGCGGCCTCGCACATGGGCGTGGCGGGCCGGACCACGTACGGCCATGTGGACGATTTCTGGTATGACATGGGCTCCCCCTACGACCCGTGTTTCGACTCGGTCACGCCCTGGGATCCGCACGAACCGGAAGACTGCACCGGCGATTGGCTCTGGACCAGTCGCGCCGACAAGCTAAACTATGACGGAGACACCCGTGTCTTCTGGTCTGGCCAGGGCTACCCATCCCGGGACTACACGCAAAACGAGCCCGACGTGCGCGACGGCGGCCACGGGTTGAAGCTGTTCGCACAAAGCCGGGGGTACCAGGTGGATGACGTGTTCAACCAGCTCATCCTGCCCACACCGCCGGGCAAGTACAACTACCGCGGGTTCACCTTCGACGACTACGTAGCCCAGATCGATGCAGGCAGACCCGTGCTTCTGCTGGTGGGTCCGCACGTGCTGGTGGGCTACGGGTATGACACCCGCAGCGGCAAGGAAGACTGCTTCGTCCGCACCACCTGGGACTGCGACAAGAGCGACAGCCACGTCATCTCCTGGGGCGGCCAGTTCGCGGGCGAGAACCATTTCGGCGTCACCGTGCTGGACCTGGCCGCGCCGCCGCCCTACTACCGTCCTGATCTGCTGATCCAGGCTCCGTGGGGTGGGGATCACGTCGGGTGGCACGTCTACGACCAGAACCAGGCCGTGCATGGCCCGGTTATGCCCGGAGGGAATGCCGTCTACACCCTACGCCTCTACAACAACGGCAACGCATCCGACACGTACAAGCTCAACGGGTCCGCAGGCACGGTGAACTGGTTGGTCAAATACTTCGGACTCGCCGGCATGGACATCACTTCGGACATCACGGGGGCTGGCTGGAACAGCCCGAACATGCCGCCGGGCGCCTACATTGATATCCGGGTCGAAGTGACCCCCGACGCGACCGTGCCGCCAAACGAGACACTCGGGACGGTTATCGTGGCGCGGTCCGCCACCAGCGCGAGCCAGAACGACCTCGTGACCGCCTGGACCCGGAAGCTCACCGCCGATCTGACCGGCGATGATCTCGTGGATTCACGGGACTACGGCGCCTTCGTCAAGTGTTGGAAAGACGCGGCATCGGGTGGCGCAGTTGACCCGGTGGGGGACCTCAATGGCGACGGGCAGGTGGATGTGAAGGACGTGGACAGGTTCACGCAACTGCTCGTGTCGGGGCAGTAGCGGGGCTGTTCGCCCACTGTGCGAGGCGCGGCGGATGCCACTGCTTGCCAAACCAGCGCTCCCAACGAAGCGCACCATGCGGGGCGGGGCGTGCTTCGAATCACTGCTTCGCCGGGTGCCCTGTGAGCCCTGAGTTGCGGCCCTCCCATCTTGCCTGCCAGTACTTCTCCAGCCCCTCGCGCCAGTCTTCCGCTGCTTCTCTCAGTTCCACGCAGATCTCAGGCGCTTCGTCCTTCAGGTTCACCCGCTCACCCATGTCCTCGTCCAGGTTCGACAGGTGAACGGCATCCTCGGGTGGCGCGCCTTCCACCAACTGCCCCTCCAGCACCAGCTTCCATGGGCCGCGACGCACCGCGGTCTGCTTGTTCATCTCCCAGAATATCGCGCCGTGCGGGCTGGGCTCTCCCCGCGCCGCCATGCCGAGGATGTCCAGGCCGTCGCAGTCATAGTCGCTCGCGCTCCCGCCAGCGGCGTTCACGAAGGTCGGGAAGATGTCCATCATCGCTCCGGGCTCGTGGATGACCTGCCCCGCAGGTACCTGTCCCGGCCAGTTGAGGATCGCCGGCATCCGCACCCCGCCGTCATACAGGCTGAACTTGTGCCCCTTGAGCATTCCCGCGGTGCCGCCGTAGTACGGGTCCTTGGTGCCGTCCAGCCAGTTGCGGGTCTCGCGAGAGGGGCCATTGTCGCTGCTGAAGAAGATGCAGGTGTTGTCTCGCAGGCCGTGCCCCTCTAGGGCTTTGAGGATCTCCCCCACTCCGTCATCCACCGCCGCCAGCATGGCCGCCATGACCTGCCGGTCCCAGGGGAGATGCGCGAAGCGTTCCATGTATTCCGCTGGCGCGTGCATGGGGTAATGCGGGGCATTGTAGGCCACGAACAGGAAGAAGGGCTCATGGTGCGCGGCGAAACTGTTGATCTGGCTCACCGCGCGCTCTGTGATGAGGTCCGTCATGTACTCGCCATTGCGCCAGACCTCGCGCCCATTGTCCCACAGGTCATGCACGGGGTCGGTCCCGCCGCCCATGCCCCAGTAGAAGATGTGGGAGTAGAAGTCGATGCACCCGGCAAGGAACCCGAACCAGTCGTCGAATCCGTGATTGTGGGGCATGGAATCCTCGGCCACACCCAGGTGCCACTTGCCCGACATCGCCGTGCCGTATCCTTGGCGCTTCAGGGCTGATGCCAGCGAGGGCGTCTCCCGGGGCAGTCCGGTAGCCTGCCGGTGGCCGGCGAGAATCGAGCGCACCCCAGCGTGCCCGGGGTACTTGCCGGTGAGCAATGAAGCCCTGGATGGCGAGCAGACCGGGGAGTTGGAGTACCAGTTGGTGAACCGGGCGCCGGAAGCCGCGAGGGAGTCGATGTTTGGCGTGCTCAGGTCCGGCGCGCCCATGCAGGACAGGTCGCCATATCCCTGGTCATCCGTGTAGATGATGATGAAGTTGGGCCTGCGGTTGTCGGGCATGTTCCGCGCGTCCTTCCCATTCTAGATGCAGGGCGACGTTCACTGCCCTGTCGGCTCCTGATAGCGCCCCTACTCCCCCGCCCCGTGCTTCACAAGCACCACGCGCTCTACGCTGACCGCGTTCTTGTCGCCCTCTTTTCCATGCGGGAACGCGGGGCCCTCGAACTTGATCCGCGCCCAGATGTCGTATTCCTGGTCCGGGTTCTCCGGGTCGATCACGCTGTCAATGTCCAGCTGGATGATCCAGCTCCAGAAGAAGTACAGGTAGTACGTGGGGCGGATCTTCTGCGGAGCGGCCATCTTGTACCAGTGGTAGCCGGGCCCGGGCACTGCATCCGCTGTGATCGACTGGCTGTAGCTGAAGTTTCCCGTGGATGGCTGGTACAGACCCCACGGCATGGGCAGCTTGTACTTGTCCAGCGCGTGCCCTACCGGATCCACCGGGGCCGGGAACTCAAGCCGGTTGGTGATGCCGCTCTCCGCCTCCGGGTCCTTGACGACTTTCACGATATCCCGCCAGTTGCGGGTCATGTCGGCGGTGAAGTCGAACACGCTGCCCGCGGGCAGGTCGCGGAACTTCCCCGGGAGCGGCAAGAAAGCCGGGATCGACGCATACTTCGCCATTTCCCCGTCGGCCGCGGCTTTCTCGGCTGCCACTCCCCCGCCGCTCATTCGCAACTCGGCCTGGGCGTAGCGGGTTTCCTTGGCTCGCTGGGCGATGGCGTCTCGGTCAAGCGGCACTGTCTCGGGCGGATATCCCCTGCGGGCCCATTCTGAGGTAAGATTCCGAAACAGGACCACGCAGGCCCGGTCCAGAGGTAGCCTTGCATGGCGCACCCGGCGCAGGAGCGTCTCGTCACCCTCCACAAGGCCTTCCGCGCGGTCAAACATGGCCTGGGCTTTCGTGGCGAAGTTCAGGTCCACGAAGCTGAAGGCGCTGGGGCCGGGGCTCATGGCAATGTAACTGCCCTTCGCGTCGCAGGCTTTCTCGAGAGCATCCAGGTACTCGCGGATCACGGAGCCCGCCGGACCGTAGAAGCCATCGGTGAAGGTTGCCAGAAGCTCATCATAGTCCCGGTACGGGTCCTCCAGGAGCTTCATCATCAGCCACGCCTTGAGGTCGTGCATGTCGCTGGTGATGGGGTACTCGTGCTCGGTGAACACGCCTTCCACGTTGTTGGCCAGGTAGAACTGGTAATCGGGCTGGAAAGTGTGGGCGCTGGGATACGGTAGCCCCTGGGGCTGCGCGTAGGTCACCGCGTAGTCCCAGATGCGCAGATTCCTCGCCACTGCTGCCCAGCTCTGTAGGAATTCGCGGAACTTGGTGTTCTCCTCGCTGGTGATGGGCTTCGTGGCATTGCTGTTGGTGTCGCACAGGCGGATGATCACATTGTCCCGCGCCCGAATGTGCTTCGGCGGCTTCTGCGAGTACATGTACGCGAGTGTGTCGATGAACACGTCCGGGTACTCATCGCGGATGGCGTCCGCCATGGAGTTGACGAAATCCAGCAACGGCCCGGCTTCTGACTCCTCGGACTCCGCGATCGCCTTGCAGTCGTCGCACTGGCACTGGCCGCCCCAGTCGTTCTGGGATATGCTGAAGACCAGGGGCGGTGGAGCGCCTTTCGCGGCCGCTTCCTCGCGGGTGGCGCGGATGAAGCCATGCAGCTTCTCCAGGAACGCCCGGCGCAGTTCGGGGTTGGTCAGGCAAAGCTGCTTGTGATCATGTTCGCGTTTTCCATTGATCAGCGAAAACCACTCGGGATGAGTGGCGAAATACCTCTCGGGCGGGAAGTACATGTAGAAGGTGTGCACGTGATACGGCGGGCCGTAGTCCATGCAGCCGCCGTACTCCGGGGCGATCTTCGCGTCGCCGTCGCGGTTGAGCCGGTTGCGGGCTGCGCAGGCGCCCTTGTCGTTGCCGTAGAGCATGTAGATGTCGCGGTACGGGAAGGCCGGGCGTCCGGTCAGGTTCAGGTCATCGGGGAGGCCAATGGCAGCAAGGTCGGGCACCGTCTCCTCCCACGGGTTCCACCAGTGGACGCCCAACTCTTCCTCCAGCAGCCGGTACGCCGCGTAGATGGTCCCTCGGTGGCCGCCGCCAACCAGCACCAGCGCGTTCCCGGCGACCCGAATAACCCACTGCTCCTCAGGCAGCGATCCCGCATTGATACCCAACTCGGCTGCCTTTGCTGTTGAGCCGACGTAAATGCCATTCGGTAACGCGGAAGCCTCAGGCTCTGTCTTGACCGCGAACTCGCCACCGCACATGAGGCCCAGGTAGTGGGCAAGCTCGGACGCGGCGGTGACCTCGGCCGGCTTCGCGTTCGCGGCCAGGATGATGTCCGCGGATGGGATCCCGTCTTTGGCGAGGGTTAGTGCACAGCAATGGGAGACGGTAACCAGCAGGGCCACGGCAAGCAGGGCGCGCATGGCATGCACCTCCGGGTGAGTATCCGCGAGATAGGCCCCATTTCGCGGACGTGCCTGCACGGACCTGCCTGGCCTTGCGGGGCCGGGCGCAAGAAGAAAGCCGGCGCCCCATTCCTCTGGGACGCCGGCTCAGTGGCCTCGGTGCGCCTGATGCGTCGTGCGTAGCTTAGTAGATGTTCCACAGGAGGAAGGTGTTGTCGCCCGTGAGCGCCGTGCCGTCCTCGCTGGAGGCCGTGACCTCCAGCGCATCCTTTGTCATGGATTTCGCGTGACCGTCGCAGAAGGCGATGTTGGCCATGTCGTTGTGCCGATACATGACGTAGCGGCTCGTTGCGTAACTCTCGTACGAGTGCCCGGCAGGCTTGATGCGGAAGGTGTAGCCGTCACCCAGGAGCACGGTCTCGGCGGGTTTCCGAATCCAGCTCATGCTGCGGCCCCCCTCGAAGTACACGCTATAGCCGTAGCCGATGGTCTCATCGCCGCCGGGGTTGGCGGTGTCGAGTGAGTAGGACTTGTCCGAGGGGCAGGTGAAGATCTGGTAGTTCTTGATATAGGGCATGATGTAGGCCGGCCAACGCACCGCCACACCGCTGACCACGATGTACTGCCGCGGGAACTCTTCGTCATAGTCCTGCGCGTACATGAGAAAACCCAGGGCAAGCTGCTTGGCATTGGACATGCAGCTCGACTGTCTGGCCTTCTCCCGCGCCCGCGCGAACACCGGGAACAGGATGGCTGCCAGGATCGCGATGATCGCGATAACTACCAACAACTCGATAAGGGTAAAGCCGCGTGTGTTCGACACCACGAAGGACCTCCTCATTGGTGCCGCCTGGTAGGCAGCAATGTCGCCCGACGCACAACCCTTGCCTCATACCTGCCCCGGTGCCGTGCCGCAACTCCTGTCAGCTTCAAACAGCAGAATGTCGGGCGAAATACCCGGTCCCCAGCACTACGGTGCTTCCAGGACGTCCAGCACGATGTCGTCCACCATTATCTTTACATCAATAACACCCGTGGGCGTGCCTCGTTCCACGGCAAAATCCAGGGAGCCAACGTTGGCGGGCATTTCCGCCACGCACTCCAGTCTCTGCCATTCGCCCATCTTCGCGGGGTCGAAGGTCTGGCTGTTGAAATTCGTCAGCCAGTGCCCCTGGGCGTCGTTCACGCCGAGCTTCACGTAAGGCGCCTTTAGCCCCGGCTCAAGCCTGTCCACGCGCATCCAGGTGGTCAGGCGATACTTCGCCGCGGGCACCACGGTCACGGGCAGGCGTCGCTGCGCATAGTTCCAGCCGCCCTCACTCGGGCCTTCAATGAGCAAGGCGGCCTTGCCGGAGTGGGCTCCCTCAGTGACCAGGCTCGCGGTGATGCCCTTCGCGAGCCCCCAGGGCTCCAGTTCGCCTTCGAATTCCTCGCGGAACACTTCACCCACCGGCCCGGTGCGCTCTATAGCCGGGATCTGGGTTACACGATAGCGTCCGCGCTCGTCCTTCCCGGCGTTCCCCAGGGCGATCATCTGGCCTGTCTCCGGCATGAGCATGGCGACCTTGAGGGTGTACATGCCGGGTCTGCAGCCCGGCGGGAGGCGCAGAATGGCGTCCACTTTCTGCTCCTCGCCGGGCCACCACTGGGTCGTAGGTTTGGTCGGGAAGGTCACCTGCGAGGCCACAACCTGGCCGTCCTCGTCTTCGACCGACCATTCCACCGCATAGCTCTCGTAGCACGGGGCCACGCCGTCATTGCGCCAGGTGGTCAGCAGGGGCACCCGGGTGGGGACATCGTCGCTGACACCCATCTGCGGCAGGTGGCGCACGGATGTGAGGGCGAACCGGTACCCGATCTTCTTCGCGGCGCGGATGAGTTGCTCCTGGACTTCCTCGGGCAACTCGCCCCCGAAGGTCCCCAGGTTGGTATTGAGGTAGCTGATCGGCGCCTCCAGGGCCCTGTCGATGGTCTCCTTCAGGTCCCAGCCCTTCTGCTGCATCTCCCGGTAGCCGCTGTGGAATTCGAAGTTGCACTTCACACCGCGCCGGGAGTATGGCTTGTAGAGCCAATCGCCCACGTTGTAACTAGCTCCCGCCGGACTCAGGCCGTCCTGCCGGAAGTGCATCCCGCGCAGGGCCGCGTAGTCATTGTTGGTCAGGTCGTTCTGCCCGCCCACGTTTAGGAACACCGGAGTCTTGCGGAATGCGGCGGCGAAGGCGTCGATGATCCTGCGATGCGCCGCGACCCACTTGTCGTGGGTGTAACCTGTCTCCTCAAGCTGCCCGTGATTCCAGCGCCCCGGTCCGCCCAGGTGCATCTCGCCCCACTCACCGATACTGCCGATGTCCACGAACTCCAGGCCCTCGCGCCCGTCTAGGTATTCCCCGAGTTTCCTGATGAAGGCGCAGTGCACGTCCAGGTAGCGCTCGTCCCAGAAAACCGGGTTGATCTGCACCGGTGCGTAAAGGCCGCGATGCTGCACTCCCGGAACGCCGCTGTCAAACACCCACTTGGGGGTCACGTATTCCCGGCGCGAGTGCATATTCTGGCACATCACCCGGAAGGCCACGCGCTTTCCTGACTGCTTCACCCAGCGGTCGAACCGGGGTCCGAAGTACTCATCGAAAGTGTAGACATCCTGCTCCGGGTTCACTTCGGCCCAGTCCAGGCGGTAGTAGGCGATCCCCGACATCCTCACCAGCCAGTGGTCATCGGGTACATCCAGCGGCGGGTACTGCATATACAGGCCCATGCCGGGATTGAGAAGCACCTCGTCGCTGAGTTCCGGCAGACTCTCAACCATCCCCGCTGGGTCCTCGCCATCAGCGGGCTGGGCAAAGGCTGCCACGACCCCGAGCGCCGTGGAGAGTGCGACCATCGGCAGCAGATTCATAGCGGTTCCGCCTCCCAGGTTCTGTCGTCAACCTGTTCGCGTGTCAGACACTGAACACCTTCACCGCTGCAGGGAGATCCCGCACGCCCGCCGAATACTGTGCCCGAATCCCTTTGCCGAGGTGGTCTGCCATGCAACTCTACTTCCTGCGGCATGCCGAGGCCGTCCCGGATGGCGAACGCCCATTGACGGATGACGGGGTGAAGCAGTCCAGGCGTGTCGGGAAAGCTCTGCGGAAGCTGGGTGTCACTGTCTGCGCGATCTACACCAGCCCGCTGGTGCGCGCGGCTCAGACAGCCGACCATGTGGGCGCCGCGCTGGGGATCCGCCCGCAGGTCACCGACCTTCTCTCTTGCGGAGCGGACCTGGCGGACCTGCGCGAACTCCTGGACCGCCACGGTCCCGAAGACGTGGTCATGCTGGTGGGCCACGAACCCGATTTCAGTACTATGGTGGGGCAGCTTATCGGCGCCGGGAACGTGGATATGAAGAAAGCCGGGATCGCGCTGGTTGACTGCGCGGAGATTGCCGCCGGCCGGGGGATGCTCAAGTGGTTGTCGCCGCCGAAGTTCATCCGGGGCTGAGCCCTGCCCAGAGACGCCGAGCCCACGGGGGCCCGAGGGGCCACTGGATATTGACGCTGTACCCCTGATGGGCTATCTTATCACCTCTCACCTAGCTTCTGCAGGCAGGGACGTGCGGCCCATCATCTCACACTCGGACGTGGCCGATTTCATCGAGTCACTTGCGCCTCCGCGAGGCGACGACGAGGGCTTCAAGTTCGGCAATCCCCGGACGGAGACCCGCGGCATTCTGGTGTGCTTCATGGCCACGCTGGAGGCGATGGCGACAGCTGCCCGGTTGGGCTGCAACCTCATCGTGCACCATGAGGAACTCCACGTGCCCTACACCTTCCGGGACCCTGACCTGCACAAGTACATGGCCTGGCCGGTGAACACCGCACGTTTCGGCAGGCTCGCGAAGCTTGATCTCACCGCCTACCGCGCCCACGGCCAACTGGACCGCTTCTGCATCCTTGACGGTTTCGCGCGAAAACTCGGGCTGGGTGAACCGTCGGTGCGCGAGGGCTACCACCGCGTCTACGAGATGGATCCTGTCAGTGTCGGTGAGCTTGCCGCCCGCATGAAGAAGCAGGTCGGCATGCCCCACGTGCGTGTAAGCGGTGACCTGGACCGGGTCGTGCGCAGAGCCGGGCTTCCCTGGGGCGGCCTTGGGTTGAGCGTCAACGTGGGCTTTCTGAATGGTCTCCTGCAATACGACCCGGACGTACTCATCGCGGGCGAGTGTGACGAGTACGCATTCCGGTTCACAGAAGACGCCGGGATTCCGATGATAGAGATGGGCCACTCAGTCAGCGAGAATCCGGGCTTGCAGGAGTTCGCGGGGGTCCTCGGACGCCAGTTCCCGGACCTTGCGGTGCACTACCACGAAGTTCCCTGCCCCTGGCGCACGGTCTGAGGCGCGAAAAAAAAGGTATGAGGGGCCCTCTGGCAGGAGGAATCTGGGCAGGGCGGGGGGAAACGGAGGCCGGCAGAGGCATCAGCGCCGCCTGCCGCCTGTATGTTGCGCGTGCACGCGGCCGGTGCCTGTCTGCGTCTTCTGCGTCCGATGCCGGGTCGCAGACGATGCCCCGGTCTGTGCCGATTCGGTCATCAGGATGGGTCAGTAGAGTCTGATCACGCTCCATCCCGTGAGGAGTTGACCGCCGTGGACGAGAAAACCAGGCGCCCCCTTACCTGGATCATCATCGTGGCAGTGATTGTCGCGATCGTCATCATCGCGATCTATCGCCGGACCGAGATGGACCGGTTGGCCAACACCATCGCCTACGGGTCCCCGGCCCAGCGCATTGAGGCCGTCCGAGCCCTTGTGGCCAAGCAGAAGCTCATGGAGGCGCTGGAGGACAGGCCGCGTTGGGTCATGGACAACGCGGTTGCCGCCATCCCCTACGTTGGCGACAACGATGCTTACTTTGAGCTCCTCACCACCCACGCCGTCCTGGACGCTCCGGTTCAGGCTCGCGACCAGTACATTCTCACCCGGCTGGGACCTCGCGGCGTGGAGATCTTCCTTGAGGCCATCCAGGACAAAGACGGCGTGACCCGCGGGACCGCCAAGGCACCGCTCATCGCTATCGGCAAGGCCATGGCCGGTATGGAAACGGACATGGGCAACCTCGTCATCGACGGCTGCATCGACCTCATTGACGCCTGGGATCAGTACGTGCGCGACCTGGTGCGTGACATCCTCGCCGGCATCGCCCTGCCCGCCGTCACAGACCGGCTCATCCCCATCATGCAGAAGACCGAGCCTGGCCAGAAGACACTCCCCGACGGCACGGTTCGCGATGAGTCGACCCAGGAGTACATGCGCGCC
>JAGPGE010000114.1 GCA_018056145.1 Armatimonadota bacterium | reverse complement strand
GACTACAATCGGCCGCCCTTCGCGCTCTTCATACACACCGTGAGGGCAGAATTGCACGCATTGAAGGCAGACGACGCACTTCTCTTCGTCGATCGTCGGGAACCAGTTCGCGGCCATTGCCCTCGCTCCTCACGCCACCTGGGTTTCATCGTCGGCAATCAGCTGCTTGATCGCTGCGACGGCCTGTTCAGTGGTCATGTTGCGGATGTCAACGCCCTTGTGTCGGTTCGGGTCGAAGCCCGCCTCATCGAAGGCGAAGCGGTACATTTTCTTCTGCATCGTTGGATCGCAACCGGCAACGTAGAGGCGCCCCAGGTTTTCGGCGCCGCGGAGCAACTCCTTCAGGTAGACGTCCCCGTCATCGGCGCAGAGCTGCGGGTGTATCGCCACCCAGTCGATGAGCTTCTCGCGGCGCAACGCATTGAGTACCTCGAAGACGTTCATCTGGTGGAACGACGGGCAGGTGCCCTGGCAGACGCACAGCAGCAAGCCTCGCTTGGGCCGATCCTCGCTCATCACCCGTCAACTCCCTTCGGCGCCTGTTTGAGCATCTGTTTGATCAGCTTGACCATGAACAGCACGTTCTGCTGCACCCTGTCGAAGTCGCGGGACTTGGGCAGGTCTTCGCGGGAGAGGTCAAGATGGTCCGTGACCGCGATGCCCGCGTGTTCCACGGTCTTCCGAGCGCACTGCAGGCTGCATCCGTCCACGACGCAGACGCGTTCCGCCTGCCGGGCCGTCTCGACCATCTGCGGGATGTGGGCCGCCAGGCCCGCCAGGCAGAAGATCTCGCCCACTCCTTCCCGCGTGAGCTGAACCGCCGCTTCACTGGTTCCCTGGCCGCAATTCGACGCGCCACCGCAAGGCACGATCAACACTCTCGCCGGCTTGCACAGACACTGCTTGCTCAATGACCTCACCTCTACTGAATCCCGTTACCGTCAAGCCAGCAGTTCGCGCACCCGACCACAGATGCCGTCGATCTCGTCACAGGACATTTCGAAGTGATGCCCCTTCTCGACGCCTTCGTCGGTCACTACCAGGTAGCACGAGATCGGCAGCCCGGCGCGCTCCAAGGTCATCTTGGCGCACGCGACACCGCAGCCGTCGAGAGCGATAATCCGGTCTGCGCCCGCGGCGTTGACCTTCATCGTCTCAATATCGCCGCCGATTCCCGCCAGGCAGAAGAACTTGCCCAGTCCTTCCTGGTCCAGCTTCTTGGCGGCCTCATTGGTCAACTGACCGACATTGGACCCGCCACTGCAGGCAAAGATGAGCACATTGTCACCGGAGCAGGCGCAGTCGGCTTTCGCTCCCTGGGGCTTGTTGCAGCAGTCAGCCATCGAGTTTCTCTCCTAGCATTTGTCAGGGTCGTCGCGCCCGCCACTACTTCGGCGCACACTCCCCGATCTTGCAGGCTTTTTGGATCTGTTGGGGTGACAGGGCCATCTTGTCTGCGAGGGCCTTGTCAATGGTGATCATCTCGCCCGTCTCGAGCGGATTGGCATCCAGCCACTTCTGCAGACTCTCAGGCGACACAAAGAAGCCCTGGTGGAAGCAGCCGGCTGAGACATGGCTACCATCGGGCTTGGTGAGCTGGCCGTACCATGCCACGGCTGTCGGCGGATCGACGGACTCAACGCTGCCGTTGAGCGTCCGCACCACGATGGCCTCACCGGTCAGGCGGTCCCTCTCGTGGACCTCAATATCGGCGCCGGTCCGCGCGGCGACACCTAGGGCACAATGGGAGCAGCAGCCCCAGGTGTAGAGCCCTCCGACCTTCACCACCGCGGCGTCCTCCGGGTAGACCGCGCGGTCACAGAAGCCACAGCGCACGGCCAGTTCCTTGCTCTTGAGGACAGGGTAACCAACAAGGCTGCCACCGGCGACACGCTGTTCGGCAAGGGCCGCATCGCGCTGGGCAAAAGCCTTCACAGTGGGCCTGCCGGTGGTCTCATCAAGCCCGTAAAGGTAGACCGCTGACTGCACCGGAACCATCGCGCCGGTTGCCCAGTCCGCCACTTTCGCGCTCGATTCCGTGGATGCCAGATCCGCCGTAAGGCAGGAGATCATCACGAAAAAATGGTGCATGCTTGAAAGGTTGACATCGCCTTTCTCAGTGCCAACCGTCACCTTCGTGCGCGGGTCGATGTCGCCGTCACACATGTAGCAGATCTCGTCGCGAGACCGCGTATCGGCAATCACACGCTCCCACCGGCTCACGGACTTGCCAGCGTCGGCGAACGCCAGGCCAAGGTCTCGCCACTTCGCCAGGATGTCCTCGCGCGAGTAGAAGCCCTCATGGCGGAACAGCTCTTTCCCTTCGGCGCTGAGAAAGATCTGAGTCGGGATGCGGCTGATCTTGTACTTCGTCCCGGCCGTCGGGTTTTTCCAGACGTCAATGAACTCCACGTCGAACTGACCGGCGAAGTCAGTCTTCAGCGCTTCGAGGATCGGCGCCATCTTCTTGCAGGGGATGCATCCCCCGGCCCCAAGGTCCACCATTCGGGGCAGCGTCTGCTTGGCCGGCGCGTCCGCGGCCAAAACGCCGCTTGCCAAAGATCCGATCAGCACGGTCATACACAGCACGGCATTCACTGCGGTGTTGGGCATATAGTTCTCTCCTCAGATGATTGGCTACCCCGAGAGCTTCGACTGCACCTCGGCGAGCTTGCCACTCACCGCGGAATAGGCGTCGGCGATGAGCTTGCGCGCAGCCACCGCGTCCATCGGCTGCATGCTGATCATGTTGAGCAAGGCGTCGGCGTCGATGTCGGTATCCCTGAGCAGGGCGCCGACACCCACGAACAGCTGCGCCGTGGACACACGGGCGTCCGACGCGGAGATCCCTGCTGATTGCGCCGACTCGATCAACTGGCCCGCCAACGGCAAAAGATACGTCGGGCCCACGGCCAGAAGTGCACAGAACGCATTGAGCAGGCCCTCATCGATCTCGAGGCTTTCACCCCAGACCTCGAGCATTGCCTCCAGAACCATGCGCAGGTCCTGGGGCATTCCAGGCGCGCACACGAAAGTGTTCATGCCCTCACCCACCAACGAGGGAGTGTTCGGCATGACCCGTGCCAGCTGCACGCCGTCCGGAACCGCCTGCCGCATGGCGCCCAGGGTTACCCCGGCCGCCACGGAGACGATCATCTTGCCCGCTCGAAGGGCAGGGGAGATCTCGGACAGTACCGGCAGCACCGCGGGCGGCGGCACGGCGACGATCACGACGTCCCCGATCGCGGCTGCTTCAGCGTTCTCCTGCGTCACCCGGACTCCCAGCGAACCCGCCAGCTCCGCCAGTTTCGCTTCATCGGTGTCGGAGCAGACCATGTTCGTGGCGGGTACGACTCCGGAACCCACCAGTTGCTTGACCAGCAACCCGCCCATGATTCCGCTCCCCAGACAGGCAATGCGCACGTCAGCAAGCTCTGGCATGGTCTGAGCCTCTCCTTCTTTGATGCGCTCCGCGAGCGTTCTCAGGTCTGGTTGGCCTTGATCAGATCAACAATCTTCTCCGGCGGCAGGACCTTCCCTGCGGCCTTGAGCTTTCCGTCGATCGCCAGCGCGGGAGTGAACATCGCGCCGAACTTCGCGATCTCACTGACGCTGGTGATCTTCTCGATTTGGGCCTCAACACCCGCCAGTTTCAGCGCGGCTTCGACATTCTCCGTCATCTTCTTGCATTTGGGGCAACCTGTTCCCAATACCTGGATCGTCATCGTCAGGCCTCCTTCAGGCTATGCGGCGATGGCGCCGTAGATCATTCCGGTCAACGTCGCCAGTATCACAATGATGCTAACGAACGCTATCGTCTTCTTCGTTCCCAGAACGCTGCGGATCACAAGCATGTTGGGCAATGAGAGCGCCGGACCCGCCAGGAGAAGCGCCAGTGCCGGGCCCTTGCCCATGCCGCTGCCCATGAGACCCTGGAGAATGGGGACTTCGGTGAGCGTCGCGAAATACATGAACGCCGCTACGACGGACGCGAAGAAGTTGGCGCGCAGGGAGTTCCCGCCGACAAGCTTCGCCACCCATTCATTGGGTATCAGACCATTGTCGCTGCCCGGCATGCCTAGCAGCAGCCCAGCGGCGAGCACGCCCAGGAACAGCAGGGGCATGATCTGCGCGGCGAAACCCCAGGTGGCGCCGGTCCACTCGCTGATCTCTTCGCGGGAGAACCAGCGCCAGAGCATGAGGCCCAGAAGCGCCAGCAGCGGCAGCACGATAAACCAGTGTATCTTGTACACTTCCCACCAGAACCCGGACTGCTCCGCGGGTTTCGCCCAGGCGGCGAAGATGAGGATGAAGACCATGGTAGCCACATACGCCGCGGTCTGCCACAGCGGTCGCACATCATCGTCTTCCATGTCGCCGAAGGCGGCTTCGGTCTCAGCGGCGCGCTTCTCCTCGTCCTTGCGGAACAGGAAGTGCATGGACAGACCAACCACGATGGAGAACACGACCGCGCCGATAGCCCGCGCCGCACCCATCTCGAAACCGAGAATCCGGGCGGTGAGGATGATGGCCAGGACGTTGATCGCCGGGCCGGAGTACAGGAAGGCGGTGGCCGGACCGATCCCCGCTCCCCGAGTGTACAAGCCCGCGAAGAGCGGAAGCACGGTACACGAGCAGACCGCGAGGACCGTCCCGGAGACCGAAGCGACGCCGTATGACAGGATCTTGTTGGCCTTCGGGCCGAAGTACTTCAGCACCGACGCCTGGCTGATGAAGACCGCGATCGCGCCGGCTATGAAGAACGCGGGCACCAGGCAGAAGAGGACATGCTTCTGGGCGTAGTCCTGGAGCATCAGGAACATGTCCCAGATGGCGCTCTGAACACGGGGGTTGTGTAGAGGAATGAAGTAGCAGACGAGAAAGACCGCAAGGATCACGAGGAACTTGACTCGGTCGGACAACAGAGATCACCACGATTGCTTGTCGAGTGTGTTAGGGAAGGCCGCCATCCGTTCAACATTCAGCCGGAAAGATCGTGCTCGCGTAGCCTCGCCGAGGCCACGTGGCATCGCGATAGGTGGTTGTTTGGCATAACAGACAAATAGGCAGAACCGTCGACGCGTCTCGCCAGTTCCCGGATCAGCCCGGAATTCCGAACCTGCTCCCGAGGACTTCGTCGACGCACTCGAAGAACCGTGCGACGCATGGCATGCGCAGACTGTAGTACACCTTAAGGCCTTCCTTGCGGTCAGCCACGAGGCCGGCATTGCGCAGCACCGAAAGGTGGCGGGACACGGTGGACATGTCGGAGCCCACCAGTTCCTGCAACTCGCAGACACACCGCTCACCGTTGAGGAGGGCTTCCACCATGGCGAGACGGCTGGGATGGCCGAGGGCCTTGAAGACCTGTGCCTTGCGTTTCAGCATTTCTTCTGAGATTGTTGTGGTCATTATTTGTCTATATAGCCAAATACGGGCCACTTGTCAAGCACCGGCTCTAGGATTCTCGGGTAACGTCGGTAAGGAGGTGCGCCGGGTCCTTACGCGAACAGGCCTCCATCGTTTTCAGGAGGCGTGCACCCGTGGCAGAGCGCGACTTCGCATGGTTGACCGATGAGCTCAAACACACCTGGGCACGCCATCGCCGGCGCTTAGCAGCCCTTTACGCAGGGGAACCGGTGAACGGTTTCATCGCCATCGACGGCAGGATGTGCGGGAGCTCGCACGGCCTGTGGGGCACCAATGAGCCGGACATGCTCAGTGAACCGCGCGAGTGGCTGGCAGATGTGTTCGCGGATATGGCGGCCAATGCGGGCGCGGCTGCCGATCCGGTCACCTTCCGCCCGCTGGTGCTGGAGGTCGACGCCTTCGGCACTCATTTCATCGACGCACTGTTCGGGGCGAGGGTGTACTTTCACGAGGGCGAAGCGTGGTCGGAACCGCTGGGTTGCGAGGTGGGCGAACTGGAGAGTCCTGACCTCTCGCATTCATCGGTGCTGACCGCGGCGCTGGACCTGGCGGGGATGGCTGTGGAGGCCTCGCCGGAGGAGATTATCGTCGCCAACCCGGTCCTGAGCGCGCCGGTGAACATTGGGATCAACCTGTTCGGCCAGCGGCTGCTGGAGGCGCTGGTGCTGGACCCCGACGGCGCAAGGCGGGCGCTGGGGATCATCACGGATGTCATCCAGCACTGCATGCAGGCTTTCGCCCGGGTGATCCCCACTGAGCGTCGCGGGAACTCGGTGGCCTGCAACCGCTACGCGCCGCCGGGGTACGGGTTCATCGACGGTTGCGCGGATCAGCTTGTGTCGGCGCGGCACTACGCGGAGTTCTTCGCGCCGCTGGATGCGCGGTTGCTTGGGGTGTACCCCGGCGGGGGGATGATCCACCTGTGCGGCGCCTGCGCCCAGCAGATTCCCGTCTGGCGCGAGATGCCGCAGGTGAAGTCGCTGCAACTCAATGACCGCGCCACCGAAGACCTGGAGTTGTACGCGGAGGGGCGAAGGGATGACCAGATTCTGTACGTCTCACCGACCGAAACGATGACGCCGGAGAGGATTGTGGGGATCACTGGCGGCCGAAACCTGATCCTGCAGTGCACGCTGCCCGACTCCCTGCGGACTTGGGGATCTGCGTGAAGTCGGGCAGCGACGGGGCTTGGTTGATTCTGACCGTCTGTGCCCCTACTTCTCCGTCTTGCGCCACGGGTCCTTGCCGAGAACCACGCAGCCGGCGCCGAGGATCTGCTTGGCCTCCCCTTCGAACTTCAGCTCGATTACGGTAGCGAGCTTCGATGGAGCTTCCTCCGGCAGGCCGGAGATCACCAGGCGGTCGCGCACCTGGGTGAACCTCACCTTCTTCCCGCCCATGAGCCGCGCTTCCTTGATGTCGCAGACCAGCCCGCCGATGGCCAGTTCCTTGCCCGGCCAGCGGTTGCAGTGGAAGTAGAGCGTGTCACCCTTGCGGGTGAAGGCGCCGAGGATAGACCACTCCTGCTGCATCGGATCAGTGGCCTCGTAGACCGACGGGCCGTAGGTGTCCAGCCACTGGCCCACTTCGCGCAGGATCTTCGGGCAGGGCGCGGGCACGCTGCCATCCGGAGCCGGGCCGATGTTCAGGAGCAGGTTCCCGCCGCCGGCCGCAACCTGGCGGAGCATACTGACCACGGTCCACGCGGACTTGAAGTTGGTGTCGATGGGCGTATAGCCCCAGGAGTCGTTGAAAGTCATGCACGATTCCCACATGCGGCTCTCGGGAGTGATGTGGCCTTCGGGGGTGCCAAAGTCGCCGGGGAGCTGGTTGCGGTTGTTGATGATGATGTCCGGCTGCAGCTCCATCGCCATCTTGTTCATCGCCACGGACTCCCAACCCTCGGCGTCCAGGGGCCACGAGACATCGTACCAGAGGATATCGATTTTGCCGTAGTTGGACAGGAGTTCGTGGATCTGGCCATGGATGTAGTCCACGAAGCGCCGGCGTGCTTTCTCATTGGTCTTGCACTTTGCGCCGTCCGGGTGGTGCCAGTCCATGAGGGAGTAGTAGAAGCCAACGCGCAGGCCTTCGGCGCGGCAGGCTTCGACATACTCGGCGACCAGGTCGCGACCGGGCCCGCGCTTTACGGCGTTGTAGTCGGTGAGCTTGCTGTCGAAGAGGCAGAACCCCTCGTGGTGCTTGGTGGTCATCACCATGTAGCGCTGTCCGGCCTGTTTCGCGAGCTTCGCCCACTTGCGCGCCGGCCACGGGCCGGGCTTGAAGCTGTCGGCAAGCGGCTCGTACTCCTCCAGCGGGATGCGCTCACGGTTCATGACCCACTCGTGGCGCCCGAGTTGGGAGTATAGACCCCAGTGGATGAACATCCCGAACCTCGCATCGCGGAACCACTCCAGCCTGCGCTGCCTGTCTTTCTCTTCGGCCGACAGTTGCTCTTTGGCTGCCATTGCGGTGACTCCCTCTCGGATTGGTGGCGCCCGAAAGCGCCCTGTTCGCTCGCGACGGTTGGGCTTGGATTCGACTTCGGCGAATGGAGACCTTCCCACGGGTCAAGACTCAGAAAGGATCATAGCGTCGTCACACCGCAGGGGCTCCGCCCCTGAACCCCGCCGGGGCCCAGGCCCCAGACCCCATATTTGGTGGGACGCAGGCAACAGTCTGCCAACTCTATGGAGTCTCGGTCAGAGCGGCGGCGATGCTGCGGGCCGGGATGTCGAGGGTGACCCGTCTCGGACCTTCCGGGCCCGGAACAGCGACAGACTTACTCACACGTTTCTCGGTGCCATTGTAGAAGAGCGCGCGGTCGGCGAAGAGTGTGGCCAAGACGCCGTCGGCCTGCTCATCGATCGCAGGCGCGTCCGTGCGCGATGGGTCTAGACCGCTGAGATGGTAGGCGAGTTCGAGCACCACCGCCTGCTGTCCGGGCATGGTTTCGTTGGTTGCGCCGGACAGGAAGATCACACGACCGGCGCCCACCTTGCGGCCGCTGTCCCAGCAGGCTTTCACGTCGCTGCCGGAAGGCGCGGAAGCGGGGCGCAGGCTCTCGAAGACCGCGACGCTGCCGTCGATGTCTTCCAGTCGGTCCACACCCATGAGCGCGAGCACTCCGCCTCCGGAGACCCAGTCCACAAGGGCAGAGAGCGTCTCGGCCTGCATGAAATGGCCTTCGCAGAGAACAAGGACCCGGATACCCAGTCTCTGAAGCCCTCCGTCTCGCACCAGCAGTTCGTCCAGCACCTCGTAGTCCATGCGGTCGCGCAGACCCTCCGCGAAGCGGATCGTGCGGTCGGGCCAGTGCATGGTGGGATGGCACCACCACCAGGAACTGGGCATGAGGAAGGCCACATCGCACACCGGTGGTTGCCCGTTTAGGTGGTCGAGATTCGCCGCCAGGATATCGCGCGCCCCATCCAGGTTCTGTGGGTAGTCGAACCACGTCTGGGTGCCGTTGCTGATGTCGTAGAACAGCCGGCGCACCTGTCGCTCGCGGTCCACATTGCCCGGCGGCTCGGTGAAGTAGGGGACCCCGTATACGCGGCAGGCCGTGGAGACCCGTCGGGTTGCGAAGTAGCCGATGTCGCCAGGCGTCTGGGCCGCCGCGTTCGCCTGTGAGATCCGCTTGATGTGCCGGGATTGGTCATTGCCCCACGCCACGGGTTCGGCGCCGTAGCCAAGGCTGATGATGACCTCACGGTCCGGTAAGTGCTTCCGGACGGCATTGGTGGCGGCTTGCGCGAACTCGCCCCAGGCATCCTGGTACCAGTCCACGAAGTCCAGCCAGCGTCGGCGATCCGCGGGTGAACGTGTCTCGAGTGCGCGAGCAGCACACTCATTGGGCGACTGCGGTGGCGCGACGGCTTCCCATGTCGCGAAGTCCGTGCCCCAGCGGGCATTGAGGGCGTCGAGGGAGTTGAACCGCGCCTGCATCTTCGCCCGGAAGTCACGGAGCGCGAAGTCGTCGCCGCACCAGTAGCCACCGTGCACATGATCCTGGGGCACGAGCCAGTTGGTCATGCCGATGGGGTAGCCGATCTCGCCATATTCCGAGGGCATCGCGAGGCGAATGAAGTCCACGGTTTCGCCCAGATCGGCGGCCAGCCTGCGGTAGAACTCGTCATACAGGCGCAACGTGAAGGGAGCCCACAGGGAGAGTTGCTTCAGCTCAGTACCATGCTCGAGGCACCGATAGGGAACCCAGTCATCGGTCTCCATGAACCATTTCGGGGGGAAGTGCAGCCAGGCGAAGGTGTTGTACTGGATGCCTGCGGCGTGGAGCTTGCGGGCGTTTTCGCGATAGAAGGACCAGTCCCAGCGGCCCGGCTCCTCCTGGATGCGGCACCAGGCCAGGTAGTCGCACATCGCGGTGCAGCCGCAGCGGTGGAGCAGGTCGATCATGGGTCGGTCGATGGCGCCGTTATTGCCCGGCTGCCCGGTTCCCCAATACTGCATGAACCAGCCCACGCTGAGGTTGCCCGAGTAGAAGCGGATGCGGGTATCGCGGATCTCGGGCATCCTCGGCCAGGCGGAGAAGGACTGCGCGGCGTTGTCGCCGACGCGCTCAAGGGCCACGGCGTCCAGATAGGCGTAGTATTTACTGTCGTAGTCGCGCCTGCCCGCGACCCCAATACTGAGAGTGTGCGTGCCTGCGGCGAGACCCACCCGCGCGGCCGGCATCCAGGAGAACACACTGGATGGCCCCCACATGCCCTCGTAGATCTCGCCGGAGATGGCGGTCGGCTCCGCGGCGTCCACTGACACCCGCAACGGCGAGGCCACTCCCGGGCGCGTCGCGGCGACCCAGATAGCGTACTCACCTGGGTCGGCGAGATCGATGGTGAAGCGTGCCTCGAAAGCGCCGTCTTCGGGGTCGGCATCCTTTGCGCACATGAGATGGGCACCGGAATAGCAGCCCTCGTAGTCCTTATTGCCGACGATGGGGCCATCCCAATCGTGATCCGAGCAGGCCTCCCCTTCAGCGAACCAGGCAAACTGCGCCGGACGCGGGGGCTCCGCGAAGGCGGCGACCACAAACAGAATTGCGGCGCTCAGCGGGGCCAGATGCGCGAACATGGCTCACCTCGGGCAGGGAGCGGTTACGGGTGCTGCCAGCCTCCGAAGGTCGCGGAGCCTTCGATGCACAGCGCACCCGCGTGGCCCTGGCGGTGGTTGTTGGTATCGGGCACGTAGACGTCGGGCGAGCGGCTGAGCACCTGCTTCTCATCGGCGGACAGGACCTTTGCGCTGACCCGGTCCACATCCACCACACCCTCGAGCAGGAAGGCCTTCCCCGGCTCGACACGGAGCGCGTTGTCTTCCCACATCACCCGGCCGTCCAGGCTGATCATGCGCGCACCACCGGGGTGAACGACGCACGCAAATCCGGACTTGCCGTCGCGGGAGGCCTGGAACGCGAGGCCCGCGGTAGTCTTCTCACCGGGAGTGACCAGGCAGCGCCAGGTTCCCAATGCTCCCTGTGAAGCTGTGTCTAGGACGAGCGCGCCGGGCGCTCCGGCTGTGCAGGACAGGCGGGTGCGCTGGTCATCAGCCCA
>JAGPGE010000113.1 GCA_018056145.1 Armatimonadota bacterium | reverse complement strand
GCCCAAGGACGCTTCGCGGGGCCACATGAATCGATGCCGGCTGCAGCCGTTCACTGCTCAGATCAGACAGCAGATCGCCGGCAATACGGGCCAGTTGAGCGCCACCCCAATCGAGTACCAGGCACCGCACCACTTCCGGCACGGGCCGCGTGCGTAGGGTCACGTCGGTGATGAGTCCCAGCGTCCCCCATGACCCAACGAGAAGCCGGTGCACGGCATACCCGGAGACGTTCTTGACGCACCGGCTGCCGGTTCTCACAAGCTCACCGGTGGCAAGTGCCACACTGGCGCCGAGAAGCACATCCGGCACCGAACCGTAGAGGAATCGCTGGGCGCTGTAGGCGTCACGGGCCACCATACCCCCGACAGTGCGGTCTGGCGAGGCCGGCCTGAGCGGTACGAACTGCCCCGCCTGCCCCAGGTGCCGCTGCAGGTCATCCCAGCGCATGCCTGCCGGAGCGGTGACGGTGAGATTCTCCTGATCGAAGAGCATGACCTGGTCAAGCAAGCGGGTGCTGACGGCCGTCGTTCCCTGGACAGGGCACGCGAACCGGCCGCTTCCGCTGATCCAGACAGAGCGCCCGAGACGTGCCAGTTCCCCCAGGGCTCCCGCGGCCTCCTCCGGGTCCCGGGGCGCCAGGACTTCGCCCGCGGCCGCCGGGAAATGCTCGCGCACCTGCGTCCGCCGTGCACCTGCGGGATCGGCGTCGCGCGCGAGCGGGCGGTCGGGAAGGACCTTGCCCGGGTTGAGCAGACCGGCGGGGTCGAAGGCGTCTTTGACAGCCCACTGCACCCGCAGCTCCGTCTCCGAGAACATCATCTCCATCCAGGGGCGCTTGCAGCATCCGATCCCGTGCTCCCCGGACAGAACTCCGCCGCGCTCGATGGCCAGGGCAACGATCTCCGCGTCTACCTCGTGGGCCGCCTCAACCTGAGCCGGATCCCGAGCGTCAAAGAGGACCTGCGGATGTAGGTTCCCATCGCCGGCATGAAACAGACTCCCGATGGTCATACCCCGCGCCTCTCCGAGAGCGACGACGGCCTCCAGCATGTCGGGCAGGGCCGACCGCGGAAGGACGACGTCGGTGCAGATCGTGTTTGGCCGGATATTGACCAGGGACGCCATTGCGCCCTTGCGACCCCTCCACAGCCGCTGACGGTCGGCCTCGGACTGGGCCCGCTCAAAGGACAGCGCCCCATGGCCGCGGCAGATTTCCTCCACTGCGCGGGCCTGCCGGTCCATGGAGACGGCCAGTCCGTCGACCTCGATGATCAGAACCGCCGCGGCGCCCACCGGGTAACCGGCGTCGAACGCCGCCTGAACAGACTCGATTAGCGGCCGGTCCATCATCTCAAGGGTCGCCGGAAGCAGACCGGCCGCGATGATGTCGGTCACTGTCTGGATCGCGGGCTGGACGGCCCCGAAGACCGCCAGCATTGTGGTCAGCGCCTGCGGTTGGACGGTGAGGCGACAGCTGACCTCGGCCACGATTCCCAGCGTGCCCTCACTGCCCAACATCACTCCCAGCAGGTCATATTGATTGCCCGCGGCCCCGCGCGAGCCCAGTTCCACGAGCTCCCCGTCCGCAAGCACGACCTTCGCCGCGGATACATGGTTCGCGGTGACGCCGTACTTCAGGCAGTGTGGCCCTCCCGCGTTTTCCGCCACATTGCCGCCGATCGTGGACGCCAGCTGGCTCGCCGGATCGGGAGCGAAGAAGAGTCCGTGCGGGGCGATGAGACGCTGAAGCTCCGCATTCACCATACCGGCCTGAACCCGCGCCATCCGGCCGGGGACATCCAAGTCGAGAAGCCGGTCCATCCGGTTGAGCGAGAGGACCAGTCCGCCGTGGGTCGGCACCGGACCGCCGGACAGACAGGTGCCCGCGCCACGCGCAACAATGGGCACACCCAGATCGGCGGCGGCCTTGACGGCATCGGATAACTGCCGGGTGTTCTCGGGAAGCGCAACGAGGTCCGGCTGGCCCCGGGTGAGGGTGGAATCATAGGAGTACAGGCACAGATCAGCCTCGCGCCAGAGCACCGCGTCTCGCCCGAGGGCACGCTCCAGAATGCGGCGCAGGCGACGGACCGGACCTGCTGTAGTCGCCGATCTTGCTGCCATCATCTGTCACCCGACAAAGCGATTCCCACCCCGCGCGGGGTGGGAATCGCTCATGCAGTACACACGATGAAGCCGGGTCAGTTCCCCGGGCGCGAAGCCACCAGCGCGAGAGCGCGCACCTGCTCACTCAACTCCGAAGCCTGGTCTCGCAGGCGCTGGGCTTCCATGGCGATGGCGTGAAGGCGCGGGTCATCAGACTGCGATGCCGTTGGTGCCTGGCCATCCAGATATCCCCACTGGCTCTGAAGATTGCCGATCTTCTCGCGCATGGCTTCGCGGGTCTCGGAAGGCGCCAGAAACGCCCAGGACTTCCAGGCCTGCGCGATGTGATGAGCCGCGGCATCCAGCGCGTCGCTCAGATCCGGCAGCTCAATCGGGAGCGCGCCGGTGCGCCATGCCGTCTTGCCGCGATCGTCGGTCAGCGAGAGCGCCATCCAGGCAGGACCGCAGCGCTGGATCTTGTAGGGTACGTAGACCTGCTCGCGCCCCCGCGGTGGCAGCGTCTTCTTGATGACGCCCGCATAGTGGCTTCGCCGGTCGGTGCCCATGACAACGACATGCAGCTTGGCATCTACCTGTCGGTCGGCAATGTTCTCGATGGTGGCCAATGCCAGGTTGTCGCCCCAGGCCCGGTCGCCCAGGTCGTCGACGCGCGCGGTGAGCAGAGGGGAGACGAAGATCATCTCTCCGAAGGCGTCGGGCTCGTGAAAGCCGCGCCCATGCCGCCCCCAGGCGCTCAGCTCCCCGGTCCTCGCCGAATTGCGGCAGACACCGAGGTTCCAGCGCTCGCCCTCCAGCGGCGGGATACCCTGGTCGAAGGGAAGCTCAATCTCCACCGTCCAGCCGTCATTGTTGACCGCCGCGAACACGCTCCACTCGAAGTTCTCGGCGGCGTCACGGTTGTACGCGTCGAACCGGGTGCCCAAGGAGTTCACGGCAAGCTGGGCGTAGTTCGTGCGAGTTCCCTCGGTGTCCACGTACACTTCGAGGCAGTCGTCCTCATAGACGTGACCGTCCCGCTCAGTGACATTGGCAACGAGGGAGCCGGGAGCATCGTCGTACAGCTGAGCACCAAGGTAAAGCGATCCGCTGGTGTGCATGACGAACACACGGGTTGGCAGGCGCGGCAATGAAGTGGCCCCGAGAACCATGAAGTCAGACAGACACCCGGCTGCCGCCCATTCCGAGGGCTCAAGCCGCCCATCCAGCACGGGCGCCTGCTCGACACGAGGGCAGACGACAACGGGCACTTTCGGACTGAGTTGCGCGCACACCGGCAGCGCACTGATGATAGCGATGAACACGAGGGCTACCGCGGCGAGATGTCGCACCTGGATCCCTCCGAATTCCTGCGTTTGGGGCAACGGGCAGATTATAGCACTTTTGGGGTGGACTTGACAGACAACGACGCCCCGTCTCGGTGACTACCCGCCGCTTTCCGCACTGTTGTCCCCTGCCACCGGTGCGCCTCTGCCGGGCGGTGTCACATTCCAGCGGACCGCATCCACAGGGCACACCCGGACGCACTCGCCGCACGCGAAACAGTCCTGGGCGAAGGTCTCTCCGGCCCGAAGGCCCCGCATGCTGTGCGTCGGACAGGCCCGCTCGCAGGCCTTGCAGCCGATGCAGGTCTCATGGTTGACGCGCGGTCGGAAGATTGAGATCCGCTCCGCCAGCCACGACACCAGCCCGAAGGGACAGAAGAACGAGCACCAGGGCCGGTAGACCACGAGACCGACTATCAGTGTCACCGCAGCCACACCAACAGCCACGGGCGCGCCAAGCCTGAATACGCGAAATGGGTCGACTGGCTCCATAAGATCCTTGCCGAAGGCCACAGCTGCGCCAGCGATAAGGACGAAAAAGAGAACGCGGATTGTGTTCGAGAGCCAGAAGGGCGGCTTGTACTTCCGAACTGGCAGGTGCCAGACCAGATCCTGCAGCGTCCCGAACTGGCAACCCCAGCCGCAGAAGACCTTGTTGCCGATGATGCTCATCAGCAGGAACGCGGCCAGCGCCATGGTGCGTGGAATGAAGATGGCGCCATGCTCGCCGTACAGGACCAGCCCATCCTTCACGGTCCCAGGGGCGTTCGGCTCAACCCCGAGCCACAGGCCGAAGACTGCGGCAGCCACCGCAAGAGCAGGGACACGAACGCGCGGTGTGACTCTGCCCGCCACGAGCATGGCCATAGCGAACAGGAAAACTACCGTCCACAGCGCGAACTTGGTGCGGATGCGTTGCCAGTCCTTGCTCTGGGCCTCAGCGGCGAGGGGCGACGCCTCCGCAAGCGCGCTCTGCACGTCGGCACGCGACAGCCCGTACTGGTCCATTACCCGCTGCAGCGGAGCGCCCAGATCCGCGTCTTCGGGGAGCCCGAGGGCCTCAGCCAGCAGGTCCGGAGCAGCGCCTCGGGACTCGGCGAACCGGCGGAAGGGAAGTTGCAGCATGGCAGCCGGGTCGCCGGCGGCCGTCGCGCCTGCGCTCGGAGCCGGTGCTGAACCGGCTTCCGCATGAGCACCCATGCGCGCCATCGCCGCCTGGAGCTCATCCGGGCCGAAGCCATACTCGCGCATGAGGTCGCCGACTGAGCGAGAGAGATCCGCGTCTGCCGGCATCCCGACCGCGCGCGCCAGTCCGGCCGGGTCGGCGCCGCGTTCAGCCGCGAATTCGGCGAAGGGCATCTGCATGCGTTCTTGCGCCGGACCAGGCTGCTGCTGTTGGGCCTGAACGGTGGCCGGAAGAGATACGGCAACGAGGGTGATGGCGAGTAGCCCCAAGCTGCGCGCGGTCCAGTCTGCCATGTTGTCACTCATGTTCAATGCGCTTCAGGATGGCGCGGCGCAGATCGTCGTCCAGCCTGGTCCAGTACTCCGAGTAGCCCCCGACGCGGATGATGAGATCGCCATGGCGCTCCGGGTGCGCGTAGGCGTCCTGCAGGACGGCCTGGTCCACGACATTAACCTGCAACTGCATCCCGCCCAGTTCGAAGTAGGTTTGGATCAGTTCCTGGAGCTTGCGCCGCTGGTCAGGATCATCGAAGTAGCGCCGCGAGAACCTGGCATTGACAACCAGCGTGCCCGGCGCGAGGTCGTGGCGGATGCGGGAGACGGAACTGAGCAGACAGGTCGGGCCCGATCTGTCCCGGCCCTGGTATGCTCCCGCCGAATCAGCGATCGGTTCGCCGGCCAGCCTGCCATCCGGCGTTGCCGCCACCGGTTTCCCGAAATAGGCATAGGTGGTGAACATGAGGCATGCGGGTATGAAGCGCCCACCACGCCAGGGAGCCTGCCGCAGCAGTTCCCGGAAGACGAACTCGGATACCCGTTCCGCAAGATCGTTCACCGAGGGATCGCCGTTCCCGAACTTGGGGCAGGCCCGCAGGCGCGCGCGCAGTGCCTCGTGTCCCTCGAAGTCCGCTTCCAGTGCTTCGAGCAGTTCATCCGCAGTCACCGCGGATTCGTCGAACACAACCTGCCGGATGGCCGCGAGGGAGTCCACCAGGTTCGCCAGGCCCATGACGTTCACGACAGCCCAGTTGTAGCGCGCGCCACCCTCGTTGTACTCGCGCCCATTGTCGATGCAGTCGTCGATAAGCAGGCTGCGCATGACCTGGGGCTGCCAGCGGGCCTTGGTCTCCTGGTTGAGGCTCCAGTGCGCCGTGGCCCAGCGGAGGTTGGAGACGACGTCGCGCTCCCACGCACCCATAAGTTCCTCGAAGTTCTCGCAGTCGCACAGGCTGGAACGCAGCGTTTCCACCAGCAGCAGGGGCAGGTTGATGTCGCCCTCCAGGGACCCCACGTTGCTCTTGCCGTGGACCATCAGCTCCGTGCAGCCGCCGAATGCGAAGTCGGGCAGATCGGCCTCACTGACCCCGAGGCGCGCTTCCCGGATGGCCTTTATGTACGCTTCCTCATTGTAGAGCGCCGGGATCCCGCTGCCACCGCGAATGCAGTCGAGAGCCTCGTCCCAGATCGACTGCGGGGCCCCTCTATGCAGTCGCAGCGCCAGGTTTGGCCTGCGCATGCCCACCCCCGCCCGAACGCACAAGTGGGTCAGGTGGCTGATCCCCGAGGTCCCATCTTCCAGTAGGCCTCCCAGGGCGACGTTCCAGGCCCCGGTGTCATCGATGTTCCGCCAGATTCGGCGGATCCACTCCACGGCTTCCTCATCACTGACAAGACCCGCGTCCCGGTCGGCCTCGAACAGCGGGGCGAGGTCCTGGTCGAAGCGCCCGAGGTCATCCGGTCCGTCGATATGCAGGATGAAGTTGACGCTCACAAGCCCCTCGTAGAAGCTGCGGGCGGGCTGCATCGGCACGTTCCGAAGCGCGGCGATGAGACGGTCACGGGCGGCCGCGCTCGCAGCATCCCCGCACTCCGACTGCTCCAGATGCGCCAGAACTCGCCCGTGGAAGGTGTGGACGCCCTCCCAGACGATCTGCATGGCCCGGCAGAAGTCGATGCGCTCCTGCTCGCCGCGCGCGAGCCCGATGTCCAGGCTCCGCTGGATGCGATCGGAGTAGGATTCGAGCCCTTCCAGCAGAATCCGGCGGTAGTTGGGGATGCTGTGGGTGTAGCCGCCCACGCGCGGGTAGTCATGCAGCTCTTGCCTGACCGCATCGAGTGCCGCCCGGGCATCGGGATCATCGGTAGCCTGCAGGCGCTCTTCGAGACGCGAGTCGTTGTAGTACAGGCAGGATGAGTAGTGCCAGTCAACGGCATTCCCGGCGGTCCAGATGTTCGCGGAGCACGGGTACAGAATCTCGCCCTTGTACTCGGGCAGGCCCACATGGGCCAGATGGTTGGCCAGCGCCTCGGCGAAACGGATTACCGGCGGCGCGCCGGGGCTTTTCATGTAACCGGCCGCGATGTACTCGCCCATGGCGTTGAGCGCGGCGACTATCTGGTCCTGGCTGACCGCGGTCCTGTCGGCATCCAACATCGCTCAGCCCTGCTTTCCTCAGACTAAGACCCGGGGGGCACCCAAGTATGCAACCAGATTATACCCTGATGGCGCGACGTGGCAAAGCGTAGCACGCCGTCAGAACGAGAAGATCTGGTGTCCGCGCACCCCGGTGATCAGATCGATCACCAGCCACACGCCGGCACTCGCGAACTCCCCGAAGATCAGGCCCAGGAACCCCGGCAACAGGCGTTTGTAGACCTTGTGCCCGCCGAAACGCAGGACGGTGCACTTGATGAGCCAGCCGAGAAGCACCGGGAACCAGAAGTTGATCATCGGCCAAGACGCGCCCATGAGGTAGCCGATAGGATGCAGCGGCCACCACAGGTATGTGCGGTGCATGAAGGAGATGAACCCCATGCTCGCCACGCCCGCAGCCATTGTCAGGAAGGCGATGGGGGTCGAAGGCTCCCCGTCCGCGATGAGATGCGTCGTCCACGTCGAGTACAGGTTCTTCGTGTAGTAGGTGGTGAACCAGGTATTGAGCTTCGTGCCGCCGTGGACGTACATCAGGCTGAGGTACACCGCGCAGGAGATCACCATCGCCACCAGCACAGCGCTGCCCATCGCGCCGAAGAGCGACCGGCGCCGGATGCCGCCATCATCGGCAATGCGCAGGCCCTGCATGATTCCGGGCATGAGGGGGCTGCGGTTGTCCAGCATGAACAGGTGGTCGAACAGGGACAGGATGGCGATCGGACCCGCTCCCAGGCCGCGAGTGCCCACCGCGGCCAGCATTATGTTCAGCGGCCGCAGGGGATGCTGGACGTAGAGCATTCCGCCCTCGCATACCAGCCGCACCGCCACAACGTGCATCATCAGGAAGAGAACGAAGATCACCAGGGTCTTCGCCACACCGGCCCCGGCCACCGACCCCCACAGGCAGATCACCGCGAGCCCGCCGACTGCTCCCCAGAAGGCCACCGGGTATGGCAGCGCTTCGGCCCGGCAATCCGCCTGTCCGTGGCGATGATGGGAAGTCCGCCCGATCACCGCCAACCAGATCTCTTCGATCCGTGGCCGCGCCGCGACTGCCCCGAGCACGAAGGACGTGAGTATCCCGCCGGCCATCTGGTGTGCAACGAACTGGCGCACCGGGTAAGCTTGCACCGCGGGCATTGGCGCGCCCAGTGCCGATCCGATCACCTGCTGGATCAGGAAGAAGAGCATGAAAAACCACAGGCTGAAGGATAGCTCTGCGGGCAGAAGATACGCCAGGCCGATGATGCTGAACAGGAACCGGAGCCACAGGGGCGACATGGCGCTCCACGGCCGGTCCTTCAGGTAGACGTCAAGGGCGATGCGATGAACGTTGATCCCCGGCATGGTGGGGTAGTAGTGGTGCAGGCCGTTGATCGCGTGGATCACGAAGGGAATCGCGAAGAACCACCACATGATGGGGCTGCGGAAGAACCCCGGCACCAGTCTGTCCTGTGGTTCATACCGGCACATCTCCACCGGAAGCTGGATGAGCGGGAAGACGAGCTTCTCATCGTCCACCCAGCGCTGCCGGAGCAACGCTGACAGGCAGAAGAAGACCACGTAGACCGCAAGGACCAGGACCGCCCACGATGCCAGCGGAACCAGCCACTGCTGCCAGGGAATCGGGACGCCGGGCCGCAGGCCCTCATACAGCCCGGTGACCGCCACGCCCGGTTCGGGATGCAGCCAGTCGGGCAGGTTGGGCCAGAGACGCTCCTCCCACTTGTTCTCGGGGCTCGCGAAGTAGAAGGGCCCGGCCATGTACGGGATCAGCAGGCCGATCAGCCCGAAGGAGGGGATCCCCGCGGCAACCAGCGCCATGGTGTAGACGACCAGAAGCTCCGCCTGCGTGAGGCCGATCCTCACGGCCCGCAGCAGCACGTTGAGACCGAGGACGAGAACGAGCAGGAAGAAGAAAGCGCTGATGGGGAAGGCGGTCAGGCCCACCCAGGTTCCCTGCATGACCAGGTCGCTGTAAGGAGTCACCACGGCGATTGCCGCGGAGATCACCAGACCAAGGATGACGGCGCGCTTCGTCATGGACTGTTCCGATCGAGTGGAGTTGGATGCGCCCGTGCCGATGAAGGCCGCGGGCATGACGGTCAGGGAGCGGGAGACCAGGTCGCAGGGATCTCCGGCCAGTTATGCTCCGGACGATAGCCGAGTTCGCGGGCAGCCAGCGACCAGTCGAAGAGTGAGTCGCTCCTTCCCGCCACGATGTTATAGGTCCCGAACGCGATGTCGGCAGAGAGAGACAGTTCCACGGCCTGCGCCACGTCCCGCGGGTCCACGTAGACGAACCAGGGCCTGGGACCTGCGTCGGCTGGATTCGGGCCCGGATTGGCCCCGTCGCCTGCGATGACTCCCGGCCGCAGATGGATTACCGACAGTCGGTATGCCTGATGGTAGGCCAGACCAATCTGCTCACCAAGGTGCTTGGACAGGCAGTAGAAGAGGTCACCCTGGCGGAACTGCGGGGCATCGCTCTCCCGCGAGGGCCTGTCCGTTGAGGGCACAGAGCCGCGCGCCACAATACTGGAAACGTTCACAAGCCTGCGCACGCCCTCCTGCACGCACGCTTCCGCCACGTTCCAGGTCCCCTTGACCATGACGTCGGCGAAATCCGCCAGCGGTCGCTCCTGCCTGCCACGCACCAGCGCGACCACATTGATCACGGCATCCTGCCCTGCGCAGGCGGCCCTTAGCTGTTCTAGGTGAGTGATGTCCAGCTCCACGAAAGAACCGGCATCCTGACGCTGCGGCGCGACCCTGTCAGCAAGCGTCAACTCGTGGCCGGATGATAGCCTATCTGCCACGATGCCGCCAAGATACCCGGACGCCCCGAGCAACAGGATCTTCAGAAGAGCCACTCCCTCGTGAGCGCGGAGCGATTGCGGGTCGCTTTTCGTCTCTCGCGTTCAGCGCACACGCAGGAACCGCACGGCGAATGCTGGCCATTCCACCGGACCTTCAGGCACGGGAGACTGAGTCAATGCATCTGTCGCCGACTGCCCCGCCCCAATGAAAGGCACCGGGGCCGTCACTGCCTCACGCGTGTGGTTGATCACGACCAAATGCACGCCGTCCGGCGTCTCTGCGCGCTGCGCTTCCAGTCTTGGGTAACGGATCGGCAGGTTGTGGTGACCGCGCTCGGGCGACCACCAGAGGTAGGGCACATCCACGATCTCGCGATACGCCTCGGGCAACTCCGGGCAGTCCAGGACACCGCGAAGACCCGACCAGGCCGGGATGATCCTGCCCGCGCGCTGTAGTCCTGCCAGACAGTCTCCGGGAAGCGGAGCCCCGTACTCGTCGGTCTCAGGTATGTCCCCGATGAAGACCAGGCGCGTCGCGGCGCTCATTCTGGCCAACTCTTGCGCCGCCCGCACTGTGAGCCACTCGCTGTCGATCACCAGAGCGGTCGAATCGAGATCCTCCAGGTCGATGTCGGCCACGAATCGCCACGGGAGCCCGGTCGCCGCGGAGTGGGCATAGGCCAGTTCCAGCGGCGGGGTTCCATCTATCCCGCCCTCGTTCTGCTCGGTCACAAGCACGTAGAAGGCAGGCGGCTGCGAATGGAAGGGACGCGTGAACTTTTCCAGGGCGCGCAGGTCTGCAAGTATGCCCGGGGTTGCCTCGTGCACCGCGCGGGTCTCGGGCTTGCTCCACGCGCCCCAGGCGAAACTCGCCGTCATCGACTCGCCCAGCACCGCGCTGGTGAGGTACCGGTAGCGCGACAGCTCCACGCTGGGCCCGAAGCCGTAGGAATCGTGATAGAGGTGGAGTTCGCTGTTGAACACGGGGAGCTTGCAGGTGTCCACAATCAGCTTCGTCCTCCACAGCGGCCAGTTTGCGAGCAGGTCGTCCCAGCTCGCAACGGTGTACGAGGGCATCTGCGAGAGAATGTACGGAGAGGCCCCACCCTTCGACCCGCAGAGGACCTCCGGCAGCGCGGGACGCAC
>JAGPGE010000849.1 GCA_018056145.1 Armatimonadota bacterium | reverse complement strand
CCGGACGAAACCCATGGCCGCCGCCAGGTACTCGCGAGACCCATCCCGATCCGTCGCGAAGGCCACCAACGGACCCGCGATGTCCTCCCCTGTGGTCTCATCGATCTCGAACAGCCACCTGCTCAGCCCCACGTCGCGCCACATCTGGCCCTTGCACGTGTCCGTGGGCTGCCGCAGGTGAATCGCCGGCGTTCCATTGGCCGCCGCCATGATCGGCGAGTGCATCTCGAAGCTCACCACGCCCAACGCCCGTGCATAGACAGAAGTCGCCTCGTCCGGCAGCCAGTAGTCTTCGCGCCAGACGACCCGCGCCTTCACGTCCTCCGGGAGCGGGTCCACCAGCGACTCCTTCGCCACCCGCATCTCGTGGATCATCTCCGGGCATGCCAGCACTTTCAGCCCGGTCTCCCGCACGAACAGAACCAGCGCCTCCCGCAGCTTGGCATGGTCGGCTTCCTGGAATTCCGCGGTAACAACCGCACGCCGCAGATCCTCCTCTGTCGGCTCACGGTGGTGAATCTCGTGGTAAGGGGTGTATCTCAGCCGCGGGATCGCGGCCACGAACCGGCCCTCTTCCAGCCCGTTGGCAGCCATGTATGCAGCCGCCCGGTCCTCATCGCGCAGGTGGAAGCCAAAGGCGCCGTCGGGCGCAAACTCCAGCACCGGCGGCGTAGCGCCAGACTCGCGCACCGTCTCCAGTGATATGGTGTCCCGGCAGTAAACGAACCGCGCGCCGCTCAGAAGGTCCCGCAGTTCATCGTTCACCCCGCTAACGGTCACCCCATAGATTCCGTAAGGCTTTCCCGTGAGCCTGCGCCATCCTTCCACATCCTGGGCGCGCACAACGCTGGGGCCCGATCCGTGGAGCAGCAGGGTCGCCCGGTCGAATGCCGTCCGCAATTCCGGCGTCGAGGGCTCCCCGTCATTGCCCAGACTCCCCCTCACGATCTGCACTCGCGGGAAGCCCGCACGCAGCATGGGCTCCACTCCGCGGTCAATATTGCAGGGCCAGAGCATCAACTGCGCGTCCGGCAGGTGCTCCTCGAGGAGCCGCAGCACACCCGGGGTATGGGCGATGTCGCCGATGTTCACGGTCTGCCACGAGGAGCGCAGCAGGATGCACGGGCCGTCCGCCGCGTGGGTCATATTGCCTGTCACCGCCGCAAGCGCGCAGCCTGCCCCGGCCGCGGCCAGATTACGCATGAGTTCCCGCCGTGTCATGCTCTTCAACTCGTCTCGTCTGCGCGGGCCTCCACCGCAAGGTCTACAGCATTCCCTTGGTCGAAGGCACATCGGTCTTGCGGGGATCCAGCCCTTTGGCCTCATCCAACGCCCTGGCGAAAGACTTGAAGGCGCCCTCCAGGATATGATGTGCATTGCGCCCGGACTGCTGGATCAGGTGCAACGACATGCCGGCATTGGCGGTGAGAGCTAGGAAGAACTCGCGCACCAGTTCGGTGTCGAAATCCCCCACTTTGGCTGTGGGGAGATCGAGTTCATACACCAGGTACGCCCTGCCTCCGAAATCGATGTACGCATGGACCAGCGCCTCATCCATCGGGCAGCTTCCCCGTCCGTAACGCACCAGGCCCCGCTTGTCGCCTACCGCCTTGGCCAGCGCCTGCCCGAGCACGATGCCCACATCCTCCACCGTGTGGTGCCCGTCAATCTCCAGATCGCCCTCGGCCTTGAGGGTGATGTCGATGAGCCCGTGTTTGGCCACATGGCTGAGCATGTGGTCGAAGAACCCCACGCCGGTATTGATGTCGTACTCGCCAGAGCCATCTAGGTCGATCTTCGCGGTGATCTGGGTCTCCGATGTCCGGCGAGTGATCTCGGCGGTTCGCATGGAAAAGCCTCCTGGGATCTGTAGCGGCAGCTGGCGGAGTTCGCGTGCTTTGGGGGACTGGCGTCCGAGTTCGCGCGGTTACGAACTCGGCGCCTGTACCCAATGCGCCATGTGCCCCACCAGGCCCCGCCCGGTGTGCTTTTGCGACCAGCGCCGCTTCGAGAAGCGGTGCCACCCGCCGTACGCCGTTCCCCTCTTCCTGATCCCGCGAAGCCGGCCAGGAGCGGGGTGCCTCGACGGCCAGGCGTAGGCGGGGTGAAGAGCCAGTGGCCGTCGGGAGGCCCCACGGCTCTATTCCTCGCTCAACCTTCGACGCACTGCCTCCGCGTGGGCCTGCAGGCCTTCGCCCTGCGCGAGTTCCATAACATCCGGGCCGATACGCTCAAGCCCGTGCCGGTTCGCGTAGACAACCGACGAAACCTTCAGGAAATCATTGACCGAGAGCGGAGCGGAAAACCGCGCCGTGCCGTATGTCGGCAACACGTGGCTCGGCCCGGCGGCGTAATCCCCGAGGGGCACCGGCGCATTCTCGCCCAGAAAGATGCATCCCGCGTTCTCGATGCGCTCCAGCACCTCGAAGGGGTCGCGCACCAGAACCTGCAGGTGCTCGGGCGCGATGTCATTCGCAATCCGCGCCGACTGCTCGACGGACTTCGTCA
>JAGPGE010000112.1 GCA_018056145.1 Armatimonadota bacterium | reverse complement strand
CATCCGGCCAGCACGCCGAGGGCGATCAGGCAGAGCGCGGCGAAACGTGACTTGCTCATGGGCGCCCTCGGGATGAATCGCAAACCGGCCCCGGACCCGCCCAGGTGGGCCGGCTTCCGGGACCATTCGCTGGATTGTGGACTCGTCGGAGCCCGCGCAGGTTCCCTGCTCCGGCGACACAAATGAAACGGCGCCCTCGACCGCAGACCGTCGAAGGCGCCGTGGGTACCGCTATTGTGCCGCTGCTATTCGTCCAGGTCAACACCGGGCGCCGATGTTGCGCGCCGGTCCCGGCTAATCTCGCGGTTGATCTTCTCGCTGCTCTCACGCAGCCGGGCTCCCACGTCTTCCTTTTCACGGGCGCTGTAGACGGTGCGGCTGGAACTGCCCACCGTGGCCACCAGACTGCGGTGGGCCAGGGCGCTTTCCGGCGTCTCCTCGTACCGCTCTTCAGCAGGCCGCGCCGCAATGACCGGGCGTTCCGCGGGACGCGTCAGTGGCCGGGCTGTGGCAAGCATGCCTTCGGCGCCGGGCCGGATGGTCGCAGGGGACCCACCCGACGGCGCAAGCGGACGGCTGGCAGCCACACCGGTGTCCATCTCCACGGGCATGGGCGGCGCGGGCATCCCGCCGCCAACCCCGGCTCCACTGCCCCGGCTCACCGTGCGCCGCGCGGTGCGTTCCGAAGTGCGCAGTCCGGCGCCCCGATGCTCGGCGGCAGGAGGGACCATGGCGATCTCGGGCGGCTCAATGACGCGAACAGCGGAGCTCGCCGGTTTCGGCGCGTCTGAACCGGCCGGTCGCGGCTTCTCAGTGCTGGGCTGGGACGCGGGACGCTCGGACCTGGGCGCCCTCACTGAATGGCCCGCCGCCTCCAGCACTTCAGCATATCGCGGAGAGCTATCGGCAGCTTCAAGCCCCTCGCTGCGCAGACGGGCGCTTCCCTGACTCTCGTCTTCGGCACTAGCCTCGTCTTCCGGGACCGCACTCGCGTCCGCAAGCGCAGTCTCACCGGCCACATCTCCGGTCTCATCCAGTGTTTCGATGGGTGCCGAGCTGTCGTTCGCAGTATCATCAAGCATCGGCTCGGACGTCACAGGCCGATCCACGGAGACGTCCGCAACGTGGGCCGCGGGTTCGCTCGTGGGACCATTCATCGCCAAGAAGACCCCGAATGTTAGCAGCGCAACCGCCGCTATCGCCGCGGCCGGCGCGAGGATCCTGCGCACGCGCCAGGCCGGCAACTCCATGACAACGGGGGCCGGCGCTGGGCTGGCCGCCTCCTGGCCAATAGCCGCCAGAATACGGTCCCTAAGGCTCTCGGAGGGCACAACGGCGGGCGCCGTGCGCATGGCTTCCGCCGCCGTGCGCATCGACGCATACTCGTAGAAGCACTCATCACAGGCAAACAGGTGCGCTTCGAGGGTCTCGCGCTCCAGTTCGTTCAGTTCGTCGTCAATGTACTGGGAGGCCAGTTCCAGCGCCTGGCGGCAGGTCAGCTTCCGGACGGGAATCACGCTGCGCAGCAGGTCCAGGATGCGCTCCAGAAGGCCCTCAGGCGCGGATACTCTGCGCTCGAGCAGCAGTTCGTGGAGGCGCTCCAACTCACGCGCCCGAGCGGCGCACGCTTCGCACCGGGTCAGATGCTCTCTCGCCTGGCGTAGTTCCCGCGGCCCCAGAGCGCCGTCTACCAGGCTCTGCAGGTCATACGGATGCGGACAGGTCGGCATCTCTGCTCTCTTTCGCCCCAATCGCGGTCTGCCCAGTCACGGCGGGAGACCGGCGTCCACCGACCAGGAGCCACGAGCAGTCGGCTATCCTGATCTCGTAGTTCATAGACACGCGCAGCGCCACTGAGTTTCGGCTTCCCACCACTTTTCCACAACTCAGTTCACGTGCCCCGCGTCTCGTCCTCGCCGGGGCCCGAATCCCGTTCTCGCAGCACTCTGTCGACCTTCTCGGTAAGCTCCTGTTCGGGCGTCGCTGGGGGCGCTGCGAGCTTCATTCGTCTGCCGAAAACGTGGAGCAGCAGGATGATCAGCGCCAGCGCCACCACCACCACGATCATCATCTGCAGGGCCGCCTTCTGGCGCATCTCATCCGGCAGTGGAGGGAGCCCCTCATCCAGCGGTGCCGGGCCCGCGATGGGAACCTGAGGCCCCCGATCACGCTCCGGCGCCTGAGCCCAGCAACAGTGGACCGCAATCATCATGCCAAGTGTGCACAGTCGTGATATCAGAGCAAGTCTGCGCATCGCTGCACCTCCGTATGACAATCCGTTCGCAGCAAACTTCTCCGGAGCCTTCCCGTCCAACCAAATTCCGGGCAGGTCTCCGGGCTTTGATGGGGAAACTGCCCGGCACCGGACATGCGCCGCCTAGCAACTCTTCGACACTCGTAGGAAAGGCCTGCTTCATGCCCGCCCCCAATGTTCTCATGTTCATCACCGACGGCCACCGCGCCGATGCCCTCGGCTGCGCCGGGAGCCCCATCGCTCGCACCCCCGCGATAGACGCCTTCGCGAGCCAGGGTGTGCTCTGCGAGCGGACCTTCTGCACCCATTCCGTCTGCATGCCCACCCGTGGCTCGATCTTCACGGGGCGGTACCCCCATATCCACGGCACCTGGGCGAACGGCGTGGCTCTGCGCCGATCCGAGACCACACTGCCCGAGGTGCTCGCAGGGCACGGATACGCCACCTGCGCCAGCGGTAAGGTGCATTTCGAGCCCCAGCAGCCATACGTCCAGCAGTTCGGCGGCCTATCCCCGCGCATCGACACCTCGCGGGAACCGTACTACGGCTTTCAGGAGGTACACCTGTCCGAGAACCACATCGGGCAGGAGTATATCGACTTCATCCGGGAGAACCACCCGGAACTGGAACAGCGTGCCCTCACCCGGGACCGCATGCCCGAGGAACTCCATGACCTGCAGTGGATCACCGACCGGGCTATCGACTTCATACAGCGCCAGGTGGCGGCAGGCAGGCCCTTCCTGTGCTCCTGTTCATATCACGAACTCAGCCCGCCATGCACGCCGCCGGAGAGCTACATTGGCCTGTTCGACCCCAACGACATGCCGGTGCCCGAACTGCGCCCGGAAGACCTGGACCTAAAGCCCCCCTTTTACCGGCAATGCTATGAAGGCTACCTTGCCCGCAACCGGCACCCGGATGCCCCCACGCTCCAGCGCTATCTGGCGAGTTACTACGACCAGCTGGCCTTCATCGACCGGCAGTTCGCGCGGCTAATGGATGTCCTCAAGGCCGCCGGAGCAATGGACAATACCATTGTCCTGTTCACCGCGGACCACGGCCTGTCGCTCAATGACCATTTCCAGTGGCGCCATGGCCCATTCCTGTTCGACCAGGTGATCAATGTCCCCATGATCTGGCGGGTTCCCGGCGGCCTTGCTGGAGCGCGCAGTCAAGGGCTGATCGAGGGCGTGGACATCATGCCCACGATTCTCGACCTGTGCGGGGTCCCGGAACCTGCAGGGGTCCAGGGCCGTTCGCTGGCGCCGATGCTCACGGGAACCGTAGCCGATTCCGGCCGGGATTCCGTGCTGGTGCAGGAGCGCCATGCACCCGACCTGCTGGCGCGGGGTCTCGACCCCGAACTGATCTGGCAGGTCGGTGTGCGCACACACGACTGGAAGCTGGTTCACTACGTGGACTACCCGCACGGGGAGCTGTATGACCTGCGCGAGGATCCGGGGGAGTTCCACAACCTGTGGGCCGACCCGGGCTACCTGTCCCGGCGGCGCGAAATGGAAGCGCTGCTCATGGATCGCCTGGCGAGCTCTCAGGACCCACTGCCAGTCCGGGAGCCGGACGTGCACTACTGAGGGTGCGGGGCCAGTTGCCCTCTGTTGCGCGCCGTTGCCGCTTGTAGGGCAGGCACCTGTGTCCGGCCCGGCCGTTCGCCGTTGTCGGACTGATGGGCCGGCAGGCAATCCACTTCAGCCGCGTGGGGCGGGCGTCTCGCCCGCCGGCCGTCGGTCATCAGCAGGCTCCCTCGGAAGCGGGTACAGTCACCCGTCGCGCAAACGGCAGGGCGCTGGGATGACAGTCGCCCGGTTCCGTCCCCCGCACCCTCTACAACCTCACCTTCGACAGGAACTCCGGCACGCCTTTGATGCCGAGGTTTACCCGGAACAACGCGCCGGCGCCTTCGCCCTCAGCCGGCTTGTTGTCACCTCCGGCGGTGGTCACGTATATGTCCTTGTAGTCCTCGCCCCCAAAGATCACGCTGGAGACCTTCTTCGCCGGGAAGCTCACCCGCTGCATCTCCTGCCCATCCGGAGAGTACCGCACCAGGCAGCCGCCGTCCCAACGCGCCGACCAGACACACCCTTCCGCATCCACCGTCATGCCGTCCGGTCCGCCGTCTCCTTCGGTCTTCGCGAAGACCCGGCGATTTGTGATCTCCCCGCTGGCCTGGTCGTAGTCGAAGACCGATATCTCCCGCAGGGGCGAGTCCGTGTAGTACATCTGCTTGCGGTCGGGCGTGAAGCCCATCCCGTTGGAGCACCCGATGCCATCGAGTATCTGAGTGATGCTGCCGTCGACGTCCATCCGGTACAGCCGGCCCAGGTGGTTGGGGGATGCCATGGTGCCGCAGAACACCCGGCCCTCGGGGTCAGCGATCACATCATTGAACCGTGAGTCCTCTTCCCCGGGCAGCCCGTCAAGGATGGTCTCCACACTCCCCTCGCGCCAGACCTTCACCATGCCCTTGTCCATGAAGAGCAGAAGCGCGCCGTCAGCCTGCACCGTGAACCCGCCAATGGCCACATCCTGGTAGCACTGCTCGTGCTCACCCGTGGCCGGGTCATACCGGAACAGCTTCCCTGGCGGGATATCCACCCAGTACACCCGCTTTTCCAGCGGGTGCCACATCGGGCCCTCGCCGCATACGCACTGGTAATCCGCGATCAGTTCAGGGGTCATGTTCGCCTCGCTGTCTGGTATCTCTACCCGGCTGCCACGGACTTCGCGCCCGAGTGAAGGACGCCCACGATCTCGGCCATCCGCGCGGGTGCATCAATGTCCACGGATTCTGTCACAGGCCCGTCTTCCGCCGTGCGCACCGTCATCCCACGAGTATACGTCCCGCGCAGTTCCACATGAACCGTTGACTTGCAGGTGGCGATGCAGTCCGGGTTCGCAAGCCACAGGAGCGGTACGAGATCATACAGCACCGGCCCTTGCTTGTGCCCGCGATAAGGTCCCCACAGTTCGCTGCAGGTCACGAGCGTCTCGTGCACAGGATTGGACTGGTCAGCGAACTCCCGGCGCACGTCGTCCATCGCCAGCCGCAATCGAGCGGTGACGTCGAAGGTCCCCAGGAAGCTGGGGATGCCGCAGTTCAGCACGACCTCGCACGCGTCTGGGTCGCAGACCACGTTGTACTCGCGGTACATGCGCCGTGTCTCCCCGGCCATCAAAGCGGTCTGGCTGATCTTCGCCCGCAAGTCCGTCTCCGGCATGAGCACTGCGTCGGCCACATTGCTGGCCGCGCCGATGCAGACGATAGCCACCGGTCCCTCACTCTCGCGCAGGATCTGTTTCATCACCTGCATCGCCGACGGGAACTCCTGGCTGAACTCGGGGTCCTGTTCGGTCACGTAGGTGCAGTAGCCCTTGCCCGTGTGACTGCCGGGGGCTAGTTCGCCCAGCGCAACCCGGGCCTGCGGAGTGCCGATGCCCGCACCGATGGGGATGTCCATGCACCCTGCCTTTCGCAGAGCCTTGGCAACCAGCTTCGCTTTCAACTGGGTGTCACCGTACGCCGTGGTCACGGCAGCGAGCTCAATGCGCGGATCGAACAGCGCGAAATACAGGGCGTACAGGTCGTCGATGTCGCCGCCGATATCGGTGTCCAGGACGATGCGGACGGGCTTGCCGGGCATGATGGCCTCCCGTGGTCTGGCCCACCGGCGGGCAAATGTGAAGACGCCAGAACAGGCCTGCGCCAACCCCCCGCGCAGACCATCCCGGCTGAGCCTGTCTCAGGGCTCAGAAGTAGTAGTAGTTGGCCGCGAGGTACGCCCCCGCAGCCAGGGCGCCCCCAACGCCCATCATCCCGTACATCACACCGCCGGATCCTCTAGCGGGCCCACCTACGAGCCCGAGCACGAGTCCCAGCGACATGATGCCGATCCCGATCAGCACCATCCCATGCAGACCGGGGTTGAACGACAGCCAATCCAGGAGCAGGTACCAAAGCGGCATGTCAGACTGGCCTCCCTTGCGGCCGGCCCGGCACGGCCACACGCAAGCCCTCCGGCTGCTGACGATGGGGAGGGTCCGAGGCCCAGTCGCGCAAGACTGGAACGCGGATCGCGCCCCTTCACCCATTCGTGAGCCTTGCTTGAGTTATCGTATACAAAATCCTGAGCAAAAGTCAATCGGTGTGTTCGTACATTCCGACCCAAGGACAGCACACATCAGTACTATCGCTGCCAAATCACCGGCCAGATCCGCCCGTTGAGCGCTCCATTTCCGACAATGCCCGAGTGCCGGGCCACAGTCAGCTCCGGAAATCCCTCGCGCTCCCCCGTGCGGCAGGTCTAGTCCGCGTATTGCACCAGCGACTCCTTGAACTTCAGATACCTCGCCTTGTACTTGTTGTACGCCGCCTGGTCGGGGTATCGGATGCCGAAGACGTGATTCGTGTTGGTCAACCCGTCCACCGTCTCAACCCATGCGCGGGTGTACCCTCCGGGCCCGGTCACGCTGGTCCAGGTGGTGACCCTTGACCCCCGGCGTTCCTTGCGTACTTCCCCGAGCGTCTCGTCCGCGCGCGGCTGCGCCCACTCCGACTTGCCGCTCCACTGGGGCGAGTAGACGTAGAACTGCACCTGTCCGCCGCCAGGCGAGAGGAACAATGCAGAATCCGAGTACAGACGCCCTCTGGGGTCCAGGTCGAAGGTGCCGCCGGAGACCGAGAAACCCGCGGGGAAGTCGATGTCAAACCACGGGCCTTGATAGGTGCGCCAGGCACCCTTGTCCTTGACCACCACCAGCCCCCAGGAAGGCTTTCCAGGCGCGGTGATGTGCACCGATCGGCCATCCTCGGCGTATTCCACCTCTGCTCCGAGTGTCTGCGAGATGAACCGCAGGGGCACGTACAGTGTGCGGTCCACGATTCGTGGCGCAATGCTGATCTGGACCGGCTTGCCGTTGAGCCGGACTGTCCTGCTGCCCACGGTCAGTTCAACGATGGTATCTCGCCGGGTGGCTGTCGCCTTTGCGTCGGTGTAGTCCACCGTGGCCCCCAGGTACTCGAAAACGGCCCGGAAGGGCGCCAGGGACGTGCCCCCGCTGAGCAGCGCGTACGGCATGGACTCCTGGGCCTGGACCGGGATCGCCGCCAGAGCCACGGTCAGGACCGCGCAAAGTCCAACGAGGGTTCTCATGCCCCACGCCTCCTGCCGGCTATTGGAAAGGGGTGACCACGATCTCCTCGCCCGGTTCGGTCTCCATCGCGATGATGGTGCCTTCCGGCGTTCTGGTCTGGCCGCGGGAGGTCTGCACGCGGCACGGCCCGCCCCAGGGATTGGCGAGATTGAGCGGTGCGCCGGCCTCGCTGAGCAAGCGGATCTCCTCGATGACGCCGTCGCGCATGCGCCCGGAGACCATGAACGCGCCCTCCGCCCTGACGCCCTGGAAGCTCACGTCGCGCCACCAGTTGGGCACCGCTCCGAACACCCGCACCACGCCCCGTGCGCACTGGACCACAAGCTCAAGTACCGCCGCCGCGGCCGCCATGGATGCCTCGATCTGCATGATCTCAGGCCGCCCAGCCATGACCGTGAACCCTGGGAACCGCGCATCATGCCCCGTGGCGTAACCCGGGTTCATGAAGACACGGCGGAAGGTATCCAGGAGCACCTGGGCCATTTCTCCGTTCCCGGTGCGGGCGTGCAGAATCGCGGCCCACGGCATGCACCAGCCCGTCCACATGCCCATCCCCTGCCGGGTAAGGGTCTTCATGGAGGCGTCAATCAGTTCCCGGTGTTCAGGCTTGCCGAAGTAGTCGAAGACGTCAAAGGGATACAGCCCGGCGAGGTGCGAGTGGTGCCGGTGGCTCTCGCTCAGAGGCTGGCCCTCCCACAGCCAAAGTTCGCGGCCATCCGGGCTCGTGCAGCCTTCGGGCAGGCGCGCGGCGATATCCCGCCAGCGTGCCCGGTCGGTCTCATCCACGCCGAGGAGCTCGGAGGCCTCGATAAGCGCGCGGCACGCGAAGTGGATATTCGCAAGCTGGAAGCTGGCATTGGCGCCCCATGCGCTGAAGTTGGCGCCGCCAAACTCTGGCGACACACTCACCGGCAGACGCCAGCCTTCTTCCGTCTCCTCAAGCATCGCCTCGTAGACCCGCATCGCGCCCTTGATAAAGGGGTAGGCGGTCTTCTCCAGGAACTCCCGGTCCATGCTGTAACGCCAGCGCAGCCACATGAGTTGCCCGGTCCACATGGTGGAACCGTGGTCCACGGAACCTGTCCAGAAGCCGCCCATGCAGGTGCAGCGGTCATCCACAGCGTGAGGCAGCTGCAGGCCGTCGGGGACGCCCGCGAACAGACGGGCGTTCTCGCGCAGGCGCGGCTCCCAATCGGCCAGCATCTCACAGAGCGGTTCCAGGCTGGGCAGGTAGTTGCCCGCGTAGGCGGGCCAGTAGCACTCCTGCACATTGATGTTGAAATGGTAATCGCTGGACCACGGGGGCATGCAGTACTCCTCGACCCACGGGCCCTGGAGTGTGGCCGCCGGACTGCCGGGGACCGAAAGCCCCGCAAGCTTGTACATGCCCAGGTAGTACAGCAGGAGGTCCTCGCGGCTGGGCAGGTCAAGCGCCGCGATGCGCGCCCAGTACCCCGACCACCAGTTTGCGGTTCGCTCGGCGCATTGCCGGAAACCCGCTTCCGCATGTTCCTCCAGGCTGCGCTCCGCGTTCTGCCGCGCCTCCTGAGCCGAGGCCCCGTACACGCTGGTGACGAACATCTCGGTGTGCCCGTTGCGCTTCCACATGCGCCAGGCCACACACATGGCGGGCTCCCCAGGGCACTCCTGCACCCAGCCGCCACGATCCTCTTCGTCGAAGACTTCGGCCGGCGGGAAGCCGTACTTGCGGAAATGCTCGAGCACGGGTTCCGCGTTAGGCGGCATTGAGGACGCGGTCACTTCCACGTCCTCGATCACCAGCGCCAGCACGGGATCGTGCCGCACCAACACCCCGCGCACCTTGCCTCCGGGCGCCGCTTCGACGCAGGCCTCCGAACTGGCCAGGTCCAGGCGCCCGGTCTTCAGCCGCACACCGGCGGGCAGGCGCAGATCAACGCGGCCCATGGGCAGGCGCGTGGGCCGGGCTGGTTCGTCGTCGCCCGATGTACGCTCGCCCTCGAACACCCGACGCAGGTTCTCCTCGTCACCCAGCTCCAGCCAGGTCTTGAGGTTCTGATAGGTGGCCTCTTCGGTCCAGACAACCCCGCCACGGTGGTCCCAGTAGTCAGCCCGGTTCACCGTGATGCGCAGGTCCTGGTCTCCACCCCAGATGAGGGCGCCAAAGGTGCCATTGCTTAGGGGAATCCCGTGGTGGGTATTTGCAAGAGGGAAATGCCAGGGGAGCGGCTCGGCCAGGAAGGGATGGCGTTGTGAACTTGACATGCGTGAACTCCCGGTAGGGATTGAAGGTTCGGGAAAAGCAGCAGCGCGGGTCATTCAGGCCCGTTGTCACGAGGGTTCGTCCACCGGCACCGTCTCACCTTCTGCCCCACGGGCTCCCCGGGAGCGCCCGGGCCGCGTGAGCATCCGTGCGCTCAGCCAGGCCAGGGTCACCAGAAAGGCTACCGCCAGGATAAGCAGGGCCCTCGGCACGTCCTGGTAGTACGCGAGCACCCACCAGAAATTGAGCACGTTAACCGCCCGCGATCCGGCGATCAGGCCACCCTCCTCCACCGCAAGCGCTTCTCCCTGCAACCGGTGTGGGTCACCGCGGACCATTCCAGCCAGCACTTCCCCAAGGTACACCGGCTGCCGTGCCAGCGGGAAGGTGTATGGCAGGTTCCCGCGGACGCTCTCGGGCAGGTCGGCCCTCTCGGCATAGTAGCGCTGGTAGTGGACGCTGATCGCCAGCAATTGCACGGCGACCGCGACGGCAAGCAGCAGGCCGGTGAGCCCGCGCGCAAGTCGTTTCCCGCGTTTGGCCACGGCCTCAAACCACGGCAGGAACCCCAGCGCAGCCAGCGGGAACAGGGGAACGAGATACCGCGGTCCCCAGCAGGCGCCGCGCAGCCCCACGTCAGCCAGCCGCGCTGTGACCAGGATTCCCACGAGAACCGCCAGCGCCACCCCGACGGACACCAGGCCGTTCCTCTTCCCCACCCCCGGCAGGAAAAAGAGCGCTACAAGCACCGGCGGCGCATACCACAGCATGCCCTCCGACAGGCCCGTCGCGAGTGAGATCACTCCCGGCAGGATTTCGCCGTGCTGAAGGGCGCCCTCGTACTTGGGGTGGCGCTCGGCGGCGGAGGGGAAGGCTGTCCCGTACCGCACGTAGTCGCTCCAGCCGTTCAGTGCCAGCAGGGGCAGGGCGCCCAGAAAGACGCAAAGCGCGAGAACCCAGAAGCCCGGCCGTCTGTTCCGTCTGTGGTCCTGTGGAACCAGCGCAAGCAGCAGGGGCGCCGCGATAGCCAGATTCGTGAGTTTGGTCAAGACCGCGAACCCGAAGCAGAGCCCGGCTGCGAGAGCGACCCTTGCCCGGCGGTCCTTGCTCGCCTTGAGAATCAGAAGCAGCCCTGCCAGCAGGCAGACCCCTTGCAGGGGCTCATAGAAGGCATCCTGAGTGTACGGCCACCAGGTTGTCGCCACACCCAGCGCGGTGGCCGCCAGTACTGATACCTCGCGCCCGTACCCCAGCATCCGCCCCACGAGATAGACCAGCAGCACACCCAATGCGCCAATGATCGGGTAGGCGGGGTCGTTGCCGGCCCCGCCCCCCACACCACCCGGCATGCGGGTCCGCACCGGGCGGTTCACGCAACTGCAAGCGCCTCGTACCGT
>JAGPGE010000111.1:4938-11092 GCA_018056145.1 Armatimonadota bacterium | reverse complement strand
AGCCCGACGCCGACGCCTGAGCCCGCGCCGAACCGAAGACCACGCGCCCGGCCGACACCCGGCGGGGCGCTTGCATTGCGACACCGCAACCGCGCCGGAAACCCCATGCGACGGGGGCACCTGCTGGGAAACCCCATGCGCCGTGGGGCCGGCGGCGAAAATGCGTGGCAGGAGCCACTCCTATGAATGATCACCAGGGCGAAGAGCACCAGGGCGAAGCCGAAGACAAGCGGGCGCGGATGCTAGCCGGACTACTCCCGGACTACCACGTTGGATCAGTGCTGCCTGAAGAGCCCGGAGAGCAGATCACCTGGCAAGCCTCGTGGAACAGGCCCGGGCCGAGGGCCTGCTGAGCAGTGCCGCGAGGTGGCAAGTGCGGCGAGGCGAACTCGTGAATGAGACCCTGCCGTTCTTGATCGCCCTCGCACAGGTGGAACGTGAGCGCATCGGCCGCAGGACGAAGGAGGGCGGCGGCGAACCCCGAACATGGCCACCGGGGAAAAGCAATCGCCGCCGCATGAGGCGGCCAGACTGAGCCCAAGCCGGCCCAAACCGAAACCAACACCACGCCCTGCTAGGGACCCACTGGCGGGGCGTGTCGGCTTCCCGGGTGGTTACCGGCGCCGCAAACTCGGCGCTATGCCCCATGGGATTGTGTACAGAACCTTCTGCAAAAAGTTGAGTCATGGTATCTCCAACAGCGTGGGTCTAAGACGCCGTGAAAGGAGAGTGCCATGACTCGCAAGCAGTATACGAAGAATCTGTCAGATGTCAAAGCAACGCTCAGCCAGGATGAGGATTTCCTGCGGACGCTGGTGCAGGCCCTGGTGCAGGAGACGATGGAAGGGGAGATGGATGAGTGCCTGGGGGCGGGGCGCTACATGCGCACGGACCAGCGCCTCGGCTACCGCAGTGGTTACTACTCGCGCAATTTGCTGACTCGTGTCCGGTTGATACTGATTCCACCCATGCCAGGACATCACACTCCTCCGTCACGATGAACCCCTGCTCGCCTCCACCTACCTGGCCATATGTGAACGCGCCAGAAAGGCTTCTTCCGTCTCGCACCAACAGCAGGGGCGCATTGTGCGTGGGAGTCAGGGGCTTGATCACGGGCGGCGTGAAGGTCGCCGCGGGCTGGAGCGCCTTCAGCGGATTCGACCGGCTTACCCCTCCGCGGTCAGTCCCGAGATGTAGGTGATGGTACGCGTCGTGCGCCTTGACCCGGCAGATCGGGTCCTGAATCGCCACCTCATGGCCAGCCTCCCAGTCATAGGGATCGGGAAGGGCCTCTGTGTGCATGTATGTGGTGTTCTCCTGCGGAGTCCCCTCCGGGTAGAAGGCGACCTGACATGATCCGTAGGCAGTGCTGCGCCAGTCAGGGTAGAAGCACCCCGGTTGTATGGCCAGCACGGTAGCGCCGAGAGGGGTCGGGATGTCGATGGCATTGTGAAACTGGTTGTTTGCGGCGAGTTCTGCGAGGCTGTTGACCACGCACTGGGGGCCGGGGCAGCCCTGGATGGGCCATGGGTCAGCCCCAAGCGACCCAAGGCATAGTGTCAGGAGAACCGTCATTGCCGATATGGAATTTTGGCCGCGCACGTCGTAGCGCCTCCCTAGTTGCCGCCTTCGCGTAGGTCGTAGAACAGCATGAACTCCGGTCCATGCGCATGGTGAGGCTCCGGGTAGATGCACAACTGGCTGGCGTCCGCGGAAATGACGTGGTACAGGACTCCCAGGTCGGTGGTACAGCGCCAGAGAGTCTGGCCGTCCCGGTCGATGACGGTCGATGTGGTGAAGTCGTCTGCTGTCCGCACGACCAAACACAATGGCGATTCAGACAACGCAGGCACCCCCCATCTGCTGTATGGCACGTCGGGCGTCACGACGTGGCCAAACAACTCCGTGCCTGTCAACCAGTCGAGGACCACCAGGTCTGGTCGTCGTCGCAGTGCCACAGCGTACCGCCCGTTCCGAGAGAATATCTTGGGTGGTGACACCGGCCCGTGCGTCAGCGTCCACAGGGGGTCGCCAGTGCGAGGGTCGACGATCTCAACCAGGTGACGGCGCCCCTCAGGGAGAGTGACGCGGATCAGCCCACGACCCAACGGATCGGGGGAGACACTGCTGAACAGAGGGTTCGGGAACTTGTCCTTCTCCGGCGTGAGTTGCTTGTGCCACACGACATTGCCCTCGTAGTCAACGGCGATCAGATCGTGCATCCATCGCGCGATTACGAAGCGCTCCGACGGGATCGGCGTCAGCGACCACAACTCGGGCTTCAGCCGATCCCGCGGCCCATCGTAGGTCGCCAGGAGGTCGCCATTCGGGCCGTGGATCGTCATGCGCAGCGGCCCTTCTCGAGGGCTGACTTTCGCGATCACATGCCCATCGTCCGTGACCATCGGGTATGGCGGGCCTTCATCGGCTCGCCACTGGACGCCCCTGCCCACGCGGATGAGAGCGAAATCCTCCGAGGGTCTCTCGGCGAGACCGGTGTGGTCGGGCCGGTACCGAACAGCATATGTGCAGTTCTCCGAGAACGTCTCAATGTAGCCGTCCTTGTGTGGGAACGTGCGGAAGCCTCTGCCGGCGGGCAGTATCCACTGGCCCTCCATCATGAAGGGCATCGGTGGTAGGACATCCTTGATCTCGCCGTAGTGCTGCCGCAACTCTCTGATGGACCCGATCACCAGGTATGGCTTGTGTGGCGTAGAAGTGATGGTCTGCTTCACCCCGCCGAAGGTGACCTCGATCTCGTGAGCCCAGGTGAGTGGGCCGCATAGCAGAGCGAACAGGAACGTCAGCAGCACAAGACCCCGTCGATGGCATCGCGTGGTGCTGATCATTGGTAGCTCGCCTCGAAGTCGATCAGCTCGCCGGTCGGGCTGATCCCGAACTGCCACCGGGTCGCGAGTTCGCAGGCATCCGTTGTTTCGTCCATGTCCCAGATGTTCCCCGCAACATCCCTGACATAGGGCTGGTGGTGCCATACATAGACGTGGTACCGAGCGGCCGGAGGGACCGATGTGGTGGGGGTCGTGTAGAGGAGACAAGGCATGCTATACGCCTCGGACAGTTCCACTAGTGCGTCCCATCCCTTGTCCCCGTAGTCAGGCGTCACGTTGTACTGGTCCACATAGAAGATGCGTGTGGCGTTCTCGGGGCCGAACCACACACCCAGGGCCACGGGGCTCCCGTTATCGGCGATGGTATCCTCGTCCACACCGCTCTCGAAGTCGGCTTCAGGGTAGGAGCGGTCGCAGATCACGAATGAGAGGGACCACTCCTTGATGAGCCGCGACCCCAACTCGTCCACGTACTGGTATCCTCCGGGGTCGCACAACCGCACAGTATAGCTGTACGGAGATCCATCCTCGGTGAGCGCTCCGCCTATAGCGTTGCACCCGTCCCATCGGACGTCGTTCAACCCATCCGTACAGGCGCCGCTCAGCATTCGCACTACGCTGTCGGCATTGTCCTTCACGAGCACCTGCCAGCCGGTGATTCTTGACTCCACGCCCTCCGGGCCCATGGTGAAGCGGATCCTGTTGTCTACCCAGAAGGGCACTATGTAGTCGTGTGTCAGCGCATCCTCGATCTCCACTGTTGGCATTTTGATATACACTTCCTTGCTTGCCTCGGCGCTGGCAACGTCGGATGGTCCACCGCCATATGAGATGGTGACCGTGTAGGTGACCGAGACAGTGTGCGTCTGGCCGCCGCATTCGGGCAGGTACCGCAGAGTGGCCCACCTGTCATGCGTGCCCCCGCCGGAGAGGCACTCGGCGGGGGAATACGACCACAGGTACTCGACATCCACGGTTGCTTCGCCATCCCGGATCTCCTGCTGCGTCGCGCCATCCACGTTGTACTCTCCGGAGGCCGAGTAGTAGAGGCTGTCGCCACACCAGCCCTCATCCGGGCCGGACAGCGAGACCGACACGGTCGGAGCCGATGCCTGAGCGGCCGAGACGGCCACCAGCCAGATCATCGACAGCATACCAGAGCGCCATGGCGCCATCATGCTCATCCTTTCTCTTACGCTGTAGCGCAGCCGGCATAACAAAGCGCCCAGGCATAGCCAACCTGGGCGCTTGATGGTGGGAACCTGAAGGATTGTCGCGGTCTACCAACAGTGTGCTGCTGTACTCTGACGAGTTGTGTCCGTAGCGCATTTCCCCCCCCCCACCATCTGATACCACCTATCTTGGAGGGACATCACTGTCCACAAATCTATCTCCATTCTGTCCATATGCCCCAGACAAGTCAAGATACATTCCGCACCGAGACCAACACCACGCCTTGCCGAGGATCCACTGGCGGGGCGTTTCGGCCTCCTGGGTAGTTAACGGGACCGCTAATCTGGCGCTATACCCCATAGGGCCCCCTGTGCGCCTGGAAAACCCCATGGATCTCGGCAGGACGGTGGCGGCCCCTGGGGTGCCATGATGCTTCAACTGTGTGCATCCTGGCAGTCGGTGGATGGAACCGAGCCTCGCAGCGTCTTGTGGTCGGTGCATCGTCTGGGGGGGCTGTGACGCATACCAGGCGGGCGGATGACCTGCCCAACTTGGGGAGTCAAAACGGTGCCAAATCGGTGCCAATATTCGGGGGTGTGGATCCGGCCTGAACCCAACATTCTCGTGACAATCGCGTGACATTCTTCGGAAAAAAAGCAGTTGGGCGTAGGCCCCGCAGGAGGTCGGCGGATTGTGAGCACGGGCGAACTGATTGCGGGGCACACCAGAAGCCGCTGCACTGAGCGCTACACACATGTTCACCCGGTGGCGGTGGCAGAGGCTATGGGGGCACTTGAGCCCGACGCCGACGCCTGAGCCCGCGCCGAACCGAAGACCACGCGCCCGGCCGACACCCGGCGGGGCGCTTGCATTGCGACACCGCAACCGCGCCGGAAACCCCATGCGACGGGGGCACCTGCTGGAAGCCCTGAAGGGCGCCCTGGGGGACGGCGACGGCGCCGACCCGGGCGCGGACGACGACCCCCTCGGGGGCACTGTGTAGCCCGGCTAAGCAGCAACGGATGGCGTAGGCAAGGATTGTGTCCGTTTCAACGGGCCACCGCGAATGATGTCTGCCGGCGACAACTTGTCGCTGGCAGATGGATAATCTCCCCGAATGGGGCGTCTGCCCAGTTCCCGAAACGACAGCATGTCGTGGCGGACCACGGTTCCGCGCGCGTGAGGCCAACATCCCTCGGCTTCAGCCCGGCGTCGACGGCGCGGAGTGGTGTGCGGATCGGCGCTTGTCACAGCGGGGGGTACTGGGCGACGGGTGGGGATCGCCGGCGGGCCTGGGGCATCGGGCTTGACGCGGGCGACCTCACGGCTGGGGTGAAGCGAATAGAGACCGAACTTGACCAGCCATACCAGACGAGCGAAATGCTCTCCCCCTGCTAAGTAGTCAAAACGGAGTCAAATTGGTGTCAGGATTCGGGGGTTCGGCGCCGGCCGGAATCCAACATTCCCGTGACAATCGGCATCGAGCGGCTCGTGTACCATGCGATGATGAGACAAAGACCTGTCGCGCACAGACATACGGTTACGGCCATTGCGCGTCTGGCTGAACCGACCATACCGGGTACACCTCCGCACCACTCATGGCATCGATGAGGACGAGGATATCGGGTAGCCGACCGTCGCTACCCACCTGATATGTGAGTTGCCACGGGGGGCCTCAAACCAGGGGCGAGCTATCGTTCGAATTGGGCGTTCACTCTGTAGCACACTCCAGAATCCTGGACGAAATCGAAGCTAGCGGACCGTGGCGAGCTCCTGCTCCGACCGCGGAATGTCAGTTCCACGCTGATTCCGTAACGGGGTTCATCTGCCCTGGCCAACTGGATCGGGTGCGTGCTCACCTGCTGCACCTGTACATCAGCGGATTCCAGGTCCCAGAGGCGCAGTGCGATCTGCTTCGCTGCAGAAATGGCAGTTTCTTCCGTCAAAGGACCACTGTATTTGCAGAATGGGCACTCGTCTTCTGGGCCGCCACTCAGGGCCGCCGTGTACGACTTGACTCTTGAGGCGATGGTCCAGACATAGGCCACGGCTCGGCCGTCACCTTCCGATGGGAGGATCAGCCAGTAACGAGCGCCCGGTGCCGGCTCATCCGAGCTTGTTGACTTGTAGCG
>JAGPGE010000111.1:0-4838 GCA_018056145.1 Armatimonadota bacterium | reverse complement strand
AGCCGTTCCGGGGGCAGGTTCAGCGCCCGGCTGATGATCAACTGCTCATCTTCGACCGGCATCGGGCGGCTCGTGTACCATGCGATGATGATAGCAAAACCTATCGCGCACAGACATACGGTCACGGCTATTGCGCGCCTGGCTGTGCCGACCATACCGGGTACACCTCCGCACCACTCATGGCATCGATGAGGACGAGGATGTCGGGCAGCCGACCGTCGCTACCCACCTGATATGTCAGTTGCCACAGGGGGCCTTGATCCACCGTCAGCGGGCTACTCAGCACCAACAGGGATTGACGCAGTACAACTCGAACTCCCTCGCCGGCTCGCTTGGTGGCGATCCTCGCCCCGGTCTCCAGTGCCGTGGGGCGATCGATTTTGATGTCCTGCAAGTCCACGGTGCGCATGACGTGCCTTCGCGACAGCGATTTCAGCGCCCCATCCCCGTCCAGGATGATCGTGGTGACATCCCCGGTGGCGACATCCGGGGCGCATTCCTGGCGCCAGACGAAGAGATAGCCTCCCACGGGGAGCTGCTTCTGAGATATGAGGCGCATACGGTCGTCGACATTGGCCACGACCTGGTGGAACAGGGTGGTCGCGACTTCTCTTGCCGCCGATAATCCAATGTCCTCAGTTGCAGCCAGGCCGCCTGAAGTCCGGAGTATGGAGACGCCCCCTGTGGTCGCTGCCGACGTGACGAAGAATGTGTCGTCTCCTCTTTCAACACGGAACCGGTCAGCTTTGTCCGTCCGTGCAGCTTCGGCGGGCTTCATCACGAGTTCGTCGGCCTGGCAGTGCAGTGCGCGGCATAGCAGTTCCCGCGCCATAGGCGGCAGTTCCGGCTGAGCGCCGGCTTCCAACAACAGCCATCCCAACGCCAACAGGGCTACCAGGATGATGTATGGACAGGCGCGATGCATCACAGTGTACCCCCTATCTCTGTAGGCAGAATGGCGTCAACTCACGCCGATGGACGCCCTGTTGGCGCTTTGCCCTCAACCAGCCGGTGCCTCCGGGCGCTATTGTCCCCATCTTGCGGGCTTCAGCAGTTGGTCGTAGTTGGCAGCCGTGAAGGTCTCGACGCCGCAGGGAACCATCAGAAACTGCTGGAGCACGTCCGCCAAGGCAGCCAAGTTGGCATTCCGGACGCTAAGCCCATCTACCATCGCATAGTGAAAGAACTTTCACCCGAAGAACCCGGCCTGGGGCATCCCCACAGTTGCCTGGAAGCCCGCGCAGTTATTGGCGCCCTTGGCCAACGTCGAACTGAGTAGGTCCTGGGGCACCCCACCATCCGCAGGCGTGCACCAGCTGTTGCACCCGTTGTAGAACACGAAGAGCACGTGGTCCAGATCGAATGGAAAGTTCGAGATGTAGTACAGGTCTCGCTCTGGGCGATCAACGAACGTCTGTCCCGGGGGAGCTATCTGTCCACTGAGAAGCCCATCGCCCGTTCCATGCTCAGAAATGGCGATCTCAAATTGGTTCGCATGGCCGTCGATGTACACCACGGCAGCTTGCCGCATGGCGTCTCGAGTCGCGAGAACCGTCGGCCATCCCTCATACGCAGCGTAGTGTGTTTGGGTGGCCGAGTCTGTCGCTCCCATGAGCGTGAGGGCATCTGAGAAGTGCGAGTTAGAGACGCCGGCCCCCAGGACCCCTACGGCCGGTGGCCATATGGTGCAGACAGCCCCCCTTGGGATCGCGGGCTTCGGGCTGCCGTTCCGGTTGCCCGAACCATCCGCCTGGGTGCCGGTGATGACGAAGTGGTAGTTCCCGAGCACCTGCCGGTCCACTTCGAAATGCACATTGACGGAATGCTGGCCGACTGTACCGTCCAACACATCTGTACCGTCCAGCACGACACCATCCGTGAGGTCCGGCTTCACAAGCTGGAGTTGGCATGGCTGGAGCGCCTGTGTGCAAGTGTAGACCAGGGTCACGGAGGCCCTGTCCGGAAAGCCGTCCTCGTCCCAGGCGAACTGGCCCACCGAGACATTGCTTATCGCCGGTACCTTATCCGTGTCCTCACAACCCATGGGGAAGGGGCAGTAGATCTCGACTTTGGAGCTGTAGATCCCTTTGGGTGCATCGAAGGACTCCGGCGGGCCCGGGAGTTCGCCGTCCCACAGGTAGCTGCAGTTGCCCAGCGACAGGTAATCCAGCGGCACCGTCAGCACTTCGAAGCCGAACAAGTCATAGATCCTGAGATCGCCACTGAACAGCGGGTCCTCATAGTCGAGGTGCGAGATGCTCCAGGTGATCTGGTGCTGCTCATCGGGGTGATGTTTGATGAGAAGCGGCGAGCTGGAATCGACAACGGTGTTGTGCGGGGTGATCCCCCCCATAGATCACGTAAGTCTCTTCAGGGGCTTCCGGCTCCACGGGCAGAAGCCCATACTCAGCCTTCCATTCGACGAGACTATTCCTCTCAAAGGCGGTTTCCCACTGGACTCTGGCGGTCTTCCACCCTTCGGGGTAAGAGCCGGGCGTCACCCAACCAGTTCCGGCGTCATCCTGGCGAATCCACTGCCCGTTCACTTTCTTGTAGAACTTCGCACCGAGGTACTCCATGTAGTGCGTCTGAAGCCAGCTCTCCGCTATACGGCAGTCCACGGAGGCCAAGTCCGCGGTCTCGCTGTCGACATTCGGGCCAAAGACCAACTCCATGGGGCACTCCAGCAACAGCCTTTCGGGGTCGCTGGTCACAACGATTACAGAGAGATCGAGGCTCACGGTCTGTTTGTCGGCGGATGCGGTGACTGAAACGAGGTATTCGCCAGGAGTACCGTACGCGTGGTTGACAGAAGCCGAGGCGGGGCATTCGGTTTTGTCGCCGAAATCCCATCTCCACGTCACGACGCCGGTGCGGGGTGCCTCATCGAAAGTGGCAGTGGCGCTGAATCGACAATGTTCTCCGACACTGAGCACTACGGGGTGACTGCGGGGCTCTACAAGCTGGATCCCAGGCTTCGCCCAGGTTACCCCCCCAAACGCACATACAGCAAAACAGACTATGGCAATCCGAACGACCACATCGCGTAATATGTGCCGCTCCCTCCCCAAGGTAGGTAATAGACCTCAGCAGCTTTGCCAAATGGTACTTCTCTGCGTCATCTGCGTCAATAACCCCATGCAGCCTGCGCCGCGATGGGTGCGCCGGGAGGGCTAGTGTACACATGGACGCAGCCAGGCAAAGTCCAGCCGGACTTCGCGCCCAACCCCGATGATTTCGTGATGACGAACACGGTCACGCTCCACGCGGCCGACGCGACTCTGGCTGACATCATCCCTCGGCTGTGCCCTCCCCTTCACTTCGTCTTGTCCACTCAATCACCAGATGGCAGACCTGCGACGGCTGACTTCACCGACAAGTCATTGCTGGACGCCTTGGCCGAGATCGGGAGGAATTGGGACGCCGAGTACGGCATCGGCGCTTACAGCAAGGCGGCGTTCTTCGGGGAACGTCCTCTGGGTAAGCTTCTTGCAGACTGCAAGATGACGCGCACGCTCGTGGGGGATTCGCCGGACGAATTCGCCAACGAGGTTCTTGCTGCTATCGCGCGGGAGGCGCCACCGGAAACGCGCAACTACCCGACGCAGCCTCCGAGTGCTCTCGATGACTGGCGCCGAGACGCGTTCGCACGCGTGCTGAGAAGCCTGACGGATGCTCAGCGCGAGGCCCTGGATCGGGAGGGTAGTCTTCCTGTGTCTTCTCTGGACGACAGTCAGCGGAGACCGCTGCTGCTTATGCTGGACCTGCGCTGGCGGCAGCTGGCAACTCAAGCGATCAGCCGGGAGCGGTGGCGGCTCGACTTGCAGCACCTCTCCGGCGAGGCCGAGTCCGCCCGCCTTGTGCTGAGACACCCCAGCCTTCGCGATCCGGCGGTGATGAACATCCCCCAGCAGTAGAGCGCAAGTGGGAGTGGGGAGAGCAGGAGGGACCTATGACTGTGAAGGCTGCCCCGCATACGGGCTTCACGCTGATAGAACTGCTGGTCGTCATTGCGATCATTGCCGTGCTGGCGGCCATTCTTTTCCCAGTCTTCGGGGCTGCGCGCACGAAGGCCCGGCAGACGACCTGCGCCAGTAATCTCCGGCAGATCGGGCTCGCGATGGCCATGTACGTATCCGACTATGATGACACGTATCCACTGGGCACATTCAGCATGGCAAGCGGCCCCTGGTGGGACGACGTACTCCTGCCATACACGCGCAATGAGCAGATACTCGTCTGTCCGTCCCATCGCCGTCCAAACCCCAGCTACAAGTGGAGTTACGGCCTGAACTGGGACTTGGCGGGGAAGTTCACCGGCTGCACGGCGGACGCTTCAAGCACGATCCTGAGCGGCGATGTTGCTGGAATCTCGTGCATCATCAGCTACCCCAGCAACCCTCATCCCTCTTCCAGCATGTGGGTCCCGGCACCCCGGCACAACGACAAGGCGGTTGTCGTGTTCTGCGACGGGCACTGCAAGTCGCTGTCGCCGGAGGCGATGGAGTCGCCGACGAATCTGTTCCTGCCGTGACCTCCCGGGCCCCGCCAAGGCACGAAGTGTTGCTGTGAGGAGACGCTTCAGAGCGCATACGGGGCAGGTTGCGTCGGTGCAACCGTTGACTCGGGTAGTTGCACTGTGACGATCTATGTCCCCACCGACAAACCAGAGGCGTTTGAGGGGAATGTGGTCCTCTCCACGGACGTGCCTTGGGATGTGAGTGCCCCAATCCCCGTCCACGCACATGCCGTGGAGTAGGCTGGCCCATCATGTTCGGATGGGGCTGCCGGGCTGCGGCGTGCGCCCGCTCGGACCGGGATCCAAAGCTACCCACAAG
>JAGPGE010000848.1 GCA_018056145.1 Armatimonadota bacterium | reverse complement strand
GAAGGGCTCCGTCGCGCTGCCGCCCCACCAGAGGGCGTTGAAGCGATGGCGCAGCGCCCAGTCCAGCAGGGCATCCAAGTCGGAGGGTATCCAGCCACCATCCGGGAGGAAATCCGCTTGGGAGCACATGAAGCCGCGGACGGTGAAGTCCGGCGCCTGGATGATCCGTCCGTTAGGCAGGCTGAGGCGCTCGCAGCGCGGGATGGTCTCTCCGTCATCGCCCGGCATGACCCATCGGCAGCCAAGGGAACGCAGGAAGTGATAGACCGCGTAGAGCGTGGCGCGGTCGGTTCGCCCGGCCAGGGCTACCGTGTCCGCGGATGTCGAGACCACGTAGCCCTCGGCAGCACTTGGAAGGGCGCTGCCGACGTGGGGTATGGCCGCGCGCCCGATGAGGACGCGCCGCCCCTGTGTCACCTCGTCTCGCCCCGCGAGGGCCAGATGCACGTCGGTCATGGCATGGATGCAGCGCTCGAGTTCGTAGGCCGCAAAGCGCTCCGCCGCGGTGGGCTCATCGGGCAGAACGATCTGACCCAGGGGCTTCCCGTCCGTCGGCACCGGCCCGCTGGCGAGCCGCACCGGCTCCAGGGAGACGTCGTCATAGGACACCGTGCCGGACCCGACTGAGTGCAGGTAGATCGCCAGGGGCCCAGGGTTCGGAACATCCAGGGCGAGTTCGTAATTGCTCCAGTCGGCGGATGCAGGCACGTCGAGGGTCGCAGAAACACCATCAGCCGCCAGGAGCACGTGCCCGGCGCCCTCCGCTTTGGCCCGAAAAGTGAGGCGGTAGCTGCCCTCCAGAACCGGAATGCCGGTCTGGTAGAACCGGGCGACGCCGGAGGTCGTGCGGATCTCGATGTACCGGTTGCCTGAGGGGGCGTCGGTCGCGTGGAGGTAGGTATGCTCGCCACGAACCACATGCCACCCCCATTGCTGTGGCCGGCCCCAGCCGCCCTGGCGCTCGAAGGCGCCATTGCGAACGGGGTAGGCAAGTGCCTCGGCCAGCGACGGTACGCATGCCGACAGAACCAACAATGCCGACAGTCCCAACATGTAGCAGGTACGCATGGGCATGCCTCCGTGGGTCCGTTGTGGGACATTACCGGGCGCGGACATCATTCGCGGGCGGCAGCGACGTCCGCCACACTGTCCAGTCTCCCGCCGCGCGGGCGGCGCTCAACAGGTCCGAAATGTCCTTCCGCTCCGTATCAAGGTCTCGGTCTGGGTAGCGTTCGGCGACGCTTGCCAGACGCGACTCGGTGTACCTGCGCTCGATGGCCTCCCGGTCCAAGAGGAAGCCGTCTGTCGAGTGGTGTCGCTGACGGTACTCCCGGCGCAGGCGGTCCATGTTGAACAGTGTGAGCAGGTCCAGGGACAGCCGCGCCCTGCGCACGCGCAGGAGCAGTGCCCCATCGCCGCCGCAGGCTGCCTCAGCCTGGTCGAAGAGCCTCTGGCAGTCGGAAATGAGGTGCAGGTCCGCGAAGCTCTGGAGGGCGTAGTTGCCCACGTGGGAGGCCTGGCGGTGCGGGTCGCGGGCGTAGGCATCTTCCAGGCGGGCCACGTACCGGGTGATGAACTCCGCAGCCGGGCCGTAGTAATGCCGGCAGAAGTCGTCAATGAGGTCGTCCGCTGTTCGGGTCGGGTCCCACAGCGCCTGCATGAGCACCCAGTAGGTCATGTCCGCGTCGCAGTGGATTCCTGAGTTCAGGCCGGGCGCATCGGTCTCCATGAACACCCCCCTGGCCCCTAGTTCGTGGTACGCCCGGATGTTGTGCACCAGAACCCGCAGGTTGGGCTGGGGGAACAGGCCGTCATGACCCGCGTAACCCGGCACAGGCCGCGGCAGGCGCAGGCTGAAAAGGGGACGGTCTTCGACCCGGGGCTGGGTGTTCCACGTCAACCGCACGGGATCCCAGTCTGTCCCGGGCTTCACGGCGCGGAAGGCCACCTGCGCCTGCCCGTCGCTGCCCCGGACCCACACCCGCGAGAGCACGAGTTCCGCGTCCAGAACCCGCGCGTCGGTGGGGATCGCGGAGAGGTCGAAGCGCAGATAGGACCACTCCCGCAGGCCTTCGGTCTGCCCCCAGGTCCCGGCAAGCTCAAGGCCGCCGGCGCGCTGGACGCCGGGCTCCCACACCGCCTGGATCGCGGTGTCCGGTTGCTCTGACGATACGATGGCCGCGGCGGAATCCATGAGGCTTGTTAGGGTAGGCTGCCGATCTCGGGGGCCTTGCCACCGCACCAGCAGGCGCGGGCGGACGCCCCGGTTCGGCTCCCAGAAGGCGCTGATCCCAGCGGTGAACACGTGGCGCTCCCCTTGAGCCACCGGGCCTTCCAGCGACAGGTGCAACCCCGCTCGGGATACCGCTGGATCGGCGAGCGCCTTCTGCACCCATGCCCGAAGGCCGGGGTCGCCGCGCCGGGTGACGGCCAGACTCGACACGGGCTCCGCGCCCGAACCGTACTGGTGAGGATAGTCCCAGATGCGCACGTCGTTCGCCAGCTTCAGCCAGCCCTTGAGG
>JAGPGE010000110.1 GCA_018056145.1 Armatimonadota bacterium | reverse complement strand
CGCGGTCACCCAGACGGTGCTTGCAGAGGATGTGACCGCGCCAGCTGGTGCCGCGGACGAGGGCGCCGGTGGTGCTGAGGGAGCAGGCCCCGGTGGACCTGGCGGTCCCGGTGCGGGTCCCGGTGCAGGCCCCGGTGGACCTGGCGGTCCCGGCGGTCCTGGCGGTCCTCCTGGTGATGGTGGCGCTCCCGGTGGCGCTCCTGGTGACGCTGCCGGCGGAGAGGCCCCCGCGGGTGATGCCAAAGCCGGTCCGCCGATGGTCCTGATCGCCGGTGGCGCCGTGGTCGTTGTCGTCGTCGTTGTCTTGCTCGTGCTGTCACTCAAGAAGAAGAAGGCCGCCGCCGGCAACTGACAGTCCCGCTGACCCCGAATCATCGCCCGAGGGCAACCAGCACCAGGATTCGCTGGCCGCAGTGACTTGAGAATCGCCGGAGGCGGGCCCCCGCCTCCGGCCTGCCGTGTCGCGTGCGCAATTCCCCGCCGTCCAGTCCCCTCGGAGGAACCGACTATGACCCGCCGCGAGTTTGGCCTTGCCGCCGGAGTACTGCTCGGGCTGGCCGCCCTGCTGCACTTCGTCCACTACCTGATCTTCCGCGACGCCCACCACGTGTTCATCTATCTCATGGGCGACATCGCGTTCCTGCCGGTGGACATTCTGGTCCTGGTGCTCATCGTGGAGCGGGTGCTCGCGGACCGGGAGCGCCGTGCCCGGGCACACAAGCTGAACATGGTGATTGGAGCGTTCTTCAGCGAACTGGGCAGGCCCTTGCTGCAGGGCCTCGATCGCTGCGCTGGTCCCGATGACAGCCTGCGGGGACTCCTGGGCGTGGACATGCATTGGACGGAGCGACAACTGCGGGACGCAATGGCCAAGGTGGGCGCAGTCGACGTGGCGATGGCGCCCGCCCCGTCGGATCTGTCGCAGCTGCGTGAACTACTCAAGACGAACCGCGCCTTCCTGCTGAGCCTGCTGGAGAACCCTAGTCTTATGGAGCACGAGAGCTTTACGGACTGCCTTTGGGGAGTATTCCACCTGTGTGAGGAGCTTGAGGCGCGGACCGACCTGACCGCGCTCCCGGCAACCGACATGCACCACCTGGCCACGGATGCGCGCAGGGCGTACCAGGCTCTCCTGGTTCAGTGGCTGCAGTACATGCTTCATTTGAAACAGGACTACCCGTACCTGTTTTCCTTTGCGGCACGTACCAATCCCTTCAGGCCGGATGCATCGGTGGAAGTTGTGCAGTAGCGACGCGAGCAGCAGACGCGCCCTGTCAATCAGCGGGAGCGGGGGGCAAGAGGTGGCCGTCTGGCGGGAGTTCTCAGGGGAACGCAAAACTCAAGCAAAAAAAATCGGGAACGCCACAGATGCCCAGGAACCGGGGGGGGGTGATTCCCTGCGGTCTACGGCGTTCCCAAAAACATTCACTTCGATTAGCTGTCCCTCATTGTAGGGATTTCGGCGCAAGAGTCAATACCCAATCTGCGTATTTCTACGCGGAATACCGCTGATACACCCGCGCGAAGGCTCCGATTGACGAGCGGCCCTCCGCGGATTACGATTGGGCGCGGCGGCCTTTGGTATCTCCTGTGGTTGCGACGGAGCGACATGACACGCATCATGCTGGTGGATGACCACGCGATTTTCCGCGTGGGGCTTCGGGTCGTCATCGATGCTGAAGAAGACTGCCAAGTGGTTGCCGAGGCGTCTTCGGGCGAGGAAGCGCTGGCAAAACTCGACGAGGCTAGGCCTGACATAGTACTCCTCGATATCGGCCTCTCTGGCCGGATTGACGGGCTGGAGGCGGCGCGTCAGATTCTATCCGCCCGCCCGGAGCTATCAATCATCATCGTGTCCATGCACAGTGAGATTCGGCGCGTCAAGGAGGCTCTCAGCCTTGGCGCCGCGGCCTATGTGTTGAAAGGTTCTGACCTTGATGATGTTGTTGAGGCGATTGGCAAGGTCCTCAAGGGCCAGCGTTATCTGTCCCCCGCCTTGGCCGAGCAAGCGATCGATCTGCTGATCAACTCAGACCAGCTACCGACGCCGCGAGTGCCGGGCCTGACGGATCGCGAAAGTGAGGTCATGGTTTTCGTGGCCGAGGGCTCCACCTCGGCAGAGATTGCGAAGAAGCTCTTCATCAGCGTCCGCACCGTAGAGACGCACCGGGCGAACGCCATGCGCAAATTGTCTCTGCGGAACCAGGCGGACGTGGTGCGGTGGGCGTTGAAGGAGGGTCTCATCGGCGACGAGGATTGAGCGCGGGGGCACGTCGCAGGGCGGCGGCAGTCTTTAGGTAGTTCTACTTATCCCCTGAGTATTTCCACAGAAACCATGATTACAGCCCGGTACGTATACCCGCCAATTGCCGAATGTGTTTAACTATACTTGGTGATGCCCAGACCGGGTCCGCGCAAGCGGACGCGCCTGCGGTACGGCGCCGTAAGCCGGTGCAGTGCAGCCCGGGGGGGCTGTCCGGGGCAAGCCCGCCCCGAAGCTGCACCGGTTCCTTTCGCATGGTCCCGGGGGGGATCAGGCGGTCGTCGGCGGCTATGGCGTGGGACTGAGGAAGCCTCTCGCGCGCTGCGGATGGCGGGGTTGGCGGACGGGCTTTCCTCTCCCGGGGCCGCCGGCGACCCGTTTGCTGCTTCTCCCGATATACCCCAATGCCTCGGTCCGAATGTCCCCTCTCCCTTTGCGCCTTGCGACTGCACCCGCCTTGGCGTACAATGCTCCCTACATACGGGCAGGCGGCGCCGCGCTGTTGCAGTATCCGCACGAGTGCCGTTGCAGCCCCGGAAGGTGACCTGCATGGACTGGAATACCGACGGAGCGGGCGACCGCGACGCCGAAGGGAACCCGACGCCGCAGCCTGAAGCGCCTGCCGCTCAGGATGCCCCTGAACAGCCGGAGATCCAGCTTGGGGGCAATGGCGCGAGTGACCCCGCCACAGACCGGGAGCCCGTCCCTGAGACGGAGGCCGGCGAGGTGCTTCACGTGGAGGTTGGCGAGGATGATGCGCAGGCGCCCTCACCCGCACCCCCGCCTGGGCCGCAGCCCCCGCCTCCGCCGCCTGGGGCCTATGCCCATGGGCAGTGGGCTTATGTGCCCCCTCCTGCTCCACCGGCGCCTCCCGCGCGGCGAGGTATGAGCGGTTGCCTGATCGCCCTGCTCATCGGCCTGGGCCTTCTGGTCGTGGGCGGCCTGATTATCACCTTCATGGTGGGCAGCATGAGCATGGGCGAAGCGCCCGGTGGGTTCTCGGGCGGCGACAAGGTGGCCGTGATCTACATTTCCGGCGTCATCAGCGACGGCGGTGAGGAAGTGCCCTTGTTCGGACCGGCAATTAACGGGTCGCGCGCCATCATGGCCCAGATCCGTGAGGCGGGAAAGGATGTCTCCGCCAAGTCGATCTTGCTCTACATCAACAGCCCGGGCGGCAGCGCGGCTGCATCTCAGGCCATCTATGAGGAAGTCGTCCGCGTCCAGAAGGATCATAGCAAGCCGGTAGTGGCTGCAATGGGCGATGTCTGCGCCTCGGGCGGTTACTACATCGCTTCGGCTGCGAAGACCATCGTCGCGGCTCCGGCCACCCTCACCGGCAGCATCGGCGTCATCATGCAGAGCGTGAACTGGTCGGGCCTTGCGGACAAGTACGGCGTCAAGAGCGACACGGTGAAGTCCGGCCCGTACAAGGACAGCATGAGTCCTTTCCGTCCGATGCGCGAGGACGAGCGCGAACTCGCGCAGGCCATGGTGAACGATGTCTACAACCAGTTCGTGAAAGACGTGGACGCGGGCCGCAAGAACCTGAGCCTTGCCGACGTCCGCAAGCTTGCCGACGGCCGGGTCTACACGGGAAACCAGGCCAAGAAGGCGGGTCTCGTGGACGAGCTGGGCAACTACCATGATGCCTTGGCGATCGCCGCGAAGGCGGGCGGCATTGAGGGCGAGCCTCGGGTCAAGACTTATGGCCGCAGCCGGGGCTTCTACGGGCTGTTCAGCGAGCGTGCCCTGCCCGACGGCAAGCTTCCAGTGGGTATGGGCATGCCCCTGCCTCGCCCGCTCGGGCCCGGCATCTGGCTTTTGTGGGAAGGCGCGGAGGCTCTCAGTGCGGAATGATCTGCCGAAGCACCGACCCGACCGGATCCGATGACGGCCTTCGATCCCATGCACCCGTCCGGGTCGGGTGCTGTGTAACCTCAATGATCTGCACGCCTCGCGTGCAACGAACATGATATCGGCGCCCGGCAGGCGGCGACAAAGCGGCCGGTGAGCCCAGGAACGAAACAGTGCCTTCGACGATACTGCTGATTGATGGGAACAGTCTGGTCCACCGGGCGTACCACGCCTTATCTCCGCTGTCGACCACGGCCGGACAACCCACCAATGCCGCTTACGGCTTCCTGCAGATGCTGCTGACGCTTCTGGCTGAGCAGCAGCCGGATGCTGTTGTGCTTGCCCTCGACGCGCGTGGCCCCACCTTTCGCCACGAGATCAGCCCTGAATACAAGGCCCACCGCCCTCCAATGGAGGAGGATCTTGCATCCCAATTCCCGATTGTGCGGGACTTGGCGGATGCCCTGAACATCCCCATCGTCGAAGAGCAGGGCTACGAGGCCGACGACCTGATCGGCGCACTAGCCACAAGGGCTGAGAGAGCCGGCCGGCAGGTGATGATCGTCACTGGCGACCGGGACCTGTGCCAGCTTGTGACCCCCGCAATCGAGGTCATTGCCCCCGTCAAGGGCATGAGCCAGATCAAGTTCTACGATGCCGCGGCGGTTCGCGAGGAGTTCGGCGTGGATCCGCCCAGAATCATCGACCTCAAGGGATTGGCGGGGGACAGCTCCGACAATATTCCCGGCGTGCCTGGGGTTGGTCCGAAGACCGCACAGAAACTGCTCGACCAGTTCGGCTCGCTCGAGGCCGTCTTTGACCGGATCGACGAAGTAGCGGGTGACAAGCTGCGCGAAAACCTGCGAGAGCACGAGGACGAGGCGCGCTTGAGCAAGCGGCTCGCGACCATCGATCACGAAGCGCCGGTGGACCAGGGGCTGATCGACCGGGACTGGCCCGGGCCGGACTCTGAGAAGCTGCGCAGGCTCCTGGGCAGCCTGGAGTTCACCAGCCTGCTGGACCGCCTTCCCGTGCTGGATGAACCCTTGCCGGAAGCCGAAAGGGTGGATGCGTCGTCCGATGCGCCGGAGGTCTGCTCGCGGGCCGCCCAGAGGGGGGAGGTCGGCGTAGCGGTGGCATTGTCGGGCGAAGTCCCGCTGGGGATTGCTCTGTGTGTGCAGGGCGAGCAGGCGACCTTCGTGGAGATCCCCCGTCCGGAGGACCAGGGGAGGCTGTTCGGGGATGGGACGCCGGAACTGCTCGGCTGCGTGCGGGACCTGCTGGCCGATGCGTCGGTGCGCAAGATTGGGCACGACCTGAAAGCCACTTCCCGCGCACTGGATGCTGCCGGCATCGACCTCAACGGGTTCGAGTTCGACACGGCGGTGGCGGCGTATCTTGTGGCCCCTCATCGCGGCGCGCCGGATCTCGACGCCCTCGCCGCACAACATCTCGGAGAGGGCCTGCCACGTGGGGATGGCGCTGGCGAGGAAGGGCTGTCGGCTCATTCGTCCCGGGCGCTTGCGGCTGCGGACATTGCACTGCGCCTGCGAGAACCCCTGGAGGCCGATCTCGACCGGGTCGAGGCCCGGGGCCTGTTCGATGAGATCGAGATGCCGCTGGTGCCAGTGCTGCGGGACATGGAACGGGCGGGCATCGGCGTAGACCCGGAGCGGCTGGACGAAATCGGCGACAAGCTGTCGGGAATGATGACCGAACTCGCGCACCGCATCTACGGGATAGCGGGTGCGGAGTTCAACCTGGGTTCGCCGAAACAGATTGGTGAAGTCCTGTTTGGGAGGATGGGCTTGCCCCACGGCCGCAAGACCAAGACCGGCTGGGCCACCGGGGCCGAAGTGCTGGAGACGCTGGCCGAAGAGCACGAGATCGCCGCGCTGATCCTTCAACACCGCGAGTACTCGAAGCTCAAGTCCACGTATGTTGACGGGATCATGCCGCTCATCACCGCGGATGGCCGCCTGCATACCACGCTCGAGCAGACGGTGGTGGCCACTGGGCGCCTGTCCAGCCGCAACCCGAACCTGCAGAACATCCCCGTGCGCACCGAATGGGGGCGGGAAATCCGCTCGTGTTTCGTCGCCCAGGGGAAGGGCAATGTCTTGATGGCCGCCGATTACTCCCAGATCGAGTTGCGCATCCTGGCGCACATGTCCGGCGATGAGAGCCTGGTGGCCGCGTTCCAGGCCGGCGAGGACATTCACAGCCGCACGGCCGCGGCCGTGTTCGATGTGCCGATTGAGCAGGTCACATCAGACATGCGGCGCGTGGCCAAGACAGTCAATTACGCGGTCATCTACGGTATGGGCGCCACGGCGCTTGCGCGTCAACTGGGCATCGGGCGCAAGGAAGCCAGCCAGTTCATCGAGAATTACTTCGCGCGTCTGCCGGGCGTGAAGGCATACATGGAAGGCGTGGTTGAGCAGGCGCGCATAGACGGATACGTGAAGACGCTGTTCGGCCGGCGCCGGCCCATGCCCGACCTTGTGTCCCGCGACCCCAGGGCCAAGGCTTACGCCGAACGCGCCGCAGCCAACGCGCCCCTGCAGGGCACCGCGGCGGACATCATCAAGATCGCGATGGTGCGTCTCGCGGATCGACTCCCCAGCGTGTCGCCGAACTGCCGCATGCTCCTGCAGGTGCATGACGACCTGGTCTTCGAGTTGCCTGAATCCGAGGTGGACCGGGTGGCCCCTCTGGTCCGGGAGGTGATGGAAGGCGCCGCCCAAATGGACGTCCCGCTCGGGGTAGAGCCGAAAGTAGGGGCCAACTGGCGGGACATGGTCTTCATCTGAACGCTGCTTACATCGTGAAGTGACCTGCTACCTGTGATGGACAACACGAACAGACCTGAGACGCGCTGATTGCAGCGCACCGGTTTGGATCAGACGAAGGGAGTTCTCCTCCATGGGATTTGCCCCTGACGACAAAGACGATCTGTTCGAGGACGGCGAGACTCAGGCATCCGAGCTCTTCTCCGTTGAGAAGCGCGCCGCCGACGCCGCACCCGAGCCGGAAGCGGCCCCGGCAGCCGAGACTGCACCGGAGCCCGCGCCCGCGACGGCTCCTGCGCCGGCGGCCATACCCGAGGTCGTGGGTGACATGGGCGAAGAGGAGGAAGGGCGCGACGATTCCTGGGCGACGGACATCGGCAGCGTACCCGACAGCTTCAAGAAGGGCGACATTGTCCACGGCACCGTGGTCAGCGTTGACAAAGACGGTGTCGTGGTTGACATCGGCGCCAAGGGCGAGGGAGTCATCAAGCGCGAGGAATTCCCGGGTGACAGCGGCCTGCCGGCCATCGGCGATGAGATCGACGTGGCGGTCGTCCATGTGGACGAGGAGCGCGACACGATCATTGTTTCGAAGCGCCGCGCGGATTACGAACGGCTCTGGAACGACCTCGAAGAGCTGGCGAAGGTCGGCGGCGTGGTCGAGGCCATGGTGACGGAGCGGGTCAAGGGCGGCCTGCGCGTGGACCTGGGGGTCTCCGGGTTCGTCCCCGCCTCCCATGTGGCCACGCGGAACGTGCGGAATCTCGACAGCTTCGTGGGCCGCAGCCTGCGCCTGCGGGTGCTGGAAGCCGACCGCGAGCGCAAGAAGGTCATCCTCAGCCACCGCCAGCTCGTGGAGGAGGAGCGGGAGCAGCGCCGCGAGGAGACACTCGCCCGCCTGCATGAGGGCGCCATCTGCGAGGGCAAGGTCCGCAGTGTCACCAATTACGGCGCCTTCGTGGACCTGGGTGGGATTGACGGCCTGCTGCACGTCTCCGAGATGTCCTGGACGCGCATCGACCACCCCTCGGAAGTCGTGGAAGTCGGCCAGCGGGTGAAGGTCGTCGTCTTGGAGATCAAGGACGATGGTGACCGCATCTCCCTGGGTATGCGGCAGATCCTGCCGGACCCGTGGAAGGAAGCCGCTGCCAGGCTGAATCCGGGCTCCCTGGTGAAGGCGAAGATCACGCGCCTGGCGCGCACCGGGGCTTTCGCGCAGCTTAACGAAGCCGGCATCGAGGGCTTCATCCCGATCCGTGAGATGAGCGACAAGCGGATCGGCGACCCGTCCGAGGTGCTCAAGGCCGGGCAGGAAGTGGACCTGAAGATCCTGGAGATCCAGATCCCGGCGCGGCGCATGACCCTGAGCCTCGTGGCCGCCGAGCAGGAACGCGAGCGCCAGGAGTACCGCGACTTCATGTCCACCCAGAAGACGGCGCCGACTACCCTTGGCGACCGTTTCGGCGATGTACTGGCCAGCATGAAGAGCGAGATGGCCGGGGATGCCGACGAGGCGCCGGCGGAGGAGCCATCGGCCGAAGCAGCGGCGGAGGAGAGCGCACCCTCCGCGCCGCAGCCGGCGGATGACGAGCCTGACCCGGTCTAGACCCGCAGACTCGCAGCAACATGACGCCCGGTGGAGCATCTCTGCCGGGCGTCTTCCTCTGCGCTGCCGCTACAGGCCGACGCACACGGGAGGGCAGTCCACCATGTTCGTCGTAGGCCTCACAGGCCCCATGGGTGCCGGCAAGTCCGTGGTCCTTGGCGTGTTCCGGGAACTGGGGGCCATCTGCCTGCGCGCGGACGATGCGTCGCGGGAACTCCTCTCCTCGGACATGCGTTTACTAAGCGAGATTCGGGAGTGCTTCGGGGATGGGGTATTCCGGGCGGACGGCTCACTGGATCGCCGGCGGTTGGCGGAGGTCATCTTTCACGATCCGGCTCAAAGGCGGCGTCTCGAGCAGATCACCCACCCTCCCATGGTCTCGTGGCTGCGGGATCGGCTCGGGGAGCTTGACCGTCTTGCGGAACCTCCCCGGGTGGTTGTGATCGAGGCCGCGATCCTTTCGCACATGGGCGCACGCGGGCTTGTGGATGTGACGGTGCGCGTTCATGCGCCGCTCGATGAGTGCCTGAAGCGCATTCAGGAACGGGACCGGATCACGCCCGAACAGGCGCGAGAGCGCCTGGCATTGCACGAACAGCTTGGCCTTTTCGCGGAAGATGCCGACTACGTGCTGGACACGTCCGGGACCGAGGAGCAGACGCGGGACCGGGCGAGGGCACTGTGGTCGGCATTGCTGGCAGCGTCGCAGGCTTCGGGCCCCTGACGGCAGCGGCAAAGCCCGATCTCCGCATTGTCTGGTGATACCCTTGCGTATGTCTGAGCCGTCCGCACGGAGTGCACGGCTGCGTGGACGATTGTCCGCGCGCCGTTCGGCGACGGCCAAGAGCATGGAGGTAACGCGATGATCCAAGTGGAGGGACTCACCAAGTACTACGGTCCGGTCCCTGCCATCATGGACGTGTCATTCCGCGTTGAGAAGGGCGAGATCGTCGCATTTCTTGGCCCAAACGGCGCTGGGAAGACCACGACCATGCGCATTCTCACCGGGTTCATGCCCGCAACTCTCGGAACGGCCCGCATCGCCGGGATCGATGTCTATGAGGACTCGATCGAGGCCCGGCGACACATCGGCTACATGCCGGAGACCACCACGCTGTACACGGACATGCGGGTCCACCAGTATCTGCGCTACTGTGGCAAGCTCCAGGGCATGCGCAAGCCGGAACTGGCCGATCGCCTGGACTTGGTGATGGACCAGTGCGGCCTGTCGGAGCGGCGCGATGCCATCATCGGCACTCTCTCCCTGGGCTTTAGGCAGCGGGTGGGCCTTGCGCAGGCGCTCATCCACAATCCGGATGTGCTGATCCTCGACGAGCCCACGGTAGGACTGGACCCCAATCAGATCATGGAAGTGCGCCAGCTCATCAAGAACCTCGCGGGCCAGCACACCGTGATGCTGTCCACCCACATCTTGCCTGAGGCGCAGATGACCTGCGAGCGGGTCATCATCATCAACCACGGGAAGATAGTGGCCGAGGACACCCCCGAGAACCTCACCGCGCAGATCCGCGAGGTGGAGACGATCGTGGTGGAAGTCGCCACCGACGACGGCTCAGTGCCGCGACTGCTCCAAGACATCCCCGAGGTCAGCAGCGTTCGGCGTCTGCCCGACGAGAGCCGCAACGCGTATCTTGTGGACACCCGTCTCGGGACCGACATTCGGTCGCAGATCGCCGAGTTCGTGGTGGGCAAGGGCTGGGGGCTGCTGGAACTGCGGCCTGTAGAGATGAGCCTTGAGGACGTCTTCCGCCAGCTCACCACCGAAGAGAAAGGGGTTGCCTAGGCCATGCGCAACATCTGCACTATCGCCCAGCGCGAGCTGGTCTCCTACTTCACCTCACCGATGGCCTATGTCATCACCGTCTTCTTCCTGTTCTTCACCGGGCTGATCTTCACGTTCTCCATCTACCAGCCCGGCGCGCAGGCGGAAATGCGCGGGCTGCTGGGGAGCATGGTCTTCCTGACACTCATGGTAGCACCCTTCGCGACCATGTCGCTGCTCGCGCAGGAGCGGGCCACGGGGACCCTCGAATTGCTGCTCACAAAGCCGGTTCGGGACGTGGAGGTTGTTCTGGGCAAGTACTTTGGGGCACTGGCGTTCTATATCTCCATGCTGGTGCTGACGCTGCCTTACCCGCTGATCCTGTCGAAATATGGCGATCTTGACTGGGGTGCGACGTGGGTGGGGTATCTCGGGCTTCTGCTGGCTGCCGCCGCGTTCCTGGCCATCGGCGTGTTCGCAAGCAGCCTGACTCGCTCGCAGATGGCCTCAGCCGGCATCTGTCTGGGTGTCTTCCTGTTCATTTGGCTCATCGGCTGGGTGTCCTATCTCGTGGGCGGCGAGGGCTCGACCCTCGCGGACATCGCCAAGAACATTTCGGTCTTCGAGGTCTTCGGCGATTTCGAAAAGGGCATCCTGGACTCGAAGAATGTGGTGTATTTCGTGAGCCTGTGCATCGTCTCATTGTTCCTGGCCGTCCGCGTGCTTGAGATGCGCCGACAGGTCTGACGCACCGACCGAGCGCCTCATCGGCCGCGTCTGATGCAGCGGCTCGCAC
>JAGPGE010000847.1 GCA_018056145.1 Armatimonadota bacterium | reverse complement strand
CAGGAACGCACGCTTTCGGCGATTGCGGCAGACCCGTAGGGTGCGGTACGGACAAGGAAGAGCACTCGCTTCATGATGAGAACAGTCTACCCCTTGTCGCTGGGGCGCCCGGCAAGGACACCACAGGGTCAGTTTGCTTACGCGATCAGGCTGTGCGGTCAGTACCCGAAACAAAGCACTCGGTCAGCGCTCGCAACCATCTTGCCCAGGGTCGCGATGCCCGCCATCTTGAGCCCGTCTGCCAGATCGGACTGCTTCTGCCCCCGAAACTGGCAGCATGCGCCGCAGCCCTGGATGCTCACTCCGCGTTCCAGCAGGGCAAGAAGCTCCTCGGTCATGTTGCGCTCGCTGCCCGTCTTGCAGTCCGCGTTCATGGCGACTACGGCATCCTCGGACAGGAAGATCCCCACCGTGTGCCCCTTGTCCAGGGCGCTGTTCGCGAGATCGATCACCGTCTGCGCATGCTGGAAGGCGTAGGGCCCGGTGCGGACAACGAAGACGATTTCCATGTTTCCCTCCATCAGGAGATGACGAGGTTTATCTGAGCGTTACTTGCCTCGCCCACGTATGTCGCCGCGCCGGCCACTTCTACGTTGTCCAGCAGTTCCTCGCGGCAGATGCCCATGGCGTCCATGGACATCTGGCAGGCGATCATCCGCACATCCAGGTCCTGCGCGGCCTCAATCAGTTCCGGTAGGCTCGCGATCTTCTTCTGGGCCATGATCTGCTTCATCATCCCCGCGCCCATGCCTCCCATGTTCAACTGCGACAGGGGCAGGCTCGCCGCGCTCTTCGGCAGCATCCACCCCAGCATCTTCTGCATCCAGTTGCGCTTGCAGGTGGCTGAGGGCCCGCCCTTCTTGAGCGCGGAAAGACCCCAGAAGGTGAAGAACATCGTCGTCTTTATCCCCATGGCCGCCGCTGTGGTGGCGATGATGAACGCACCCATCACCTTGTCCATGGAGCCGGAGAACACCACGATGGTCGCTTTCTTCTCGGCTGAAGCGTCAGACATCAGCACGCGCCTCCTCTAGGCGATCTTGATGACGGCGGTGTAGACCCCGCCCTCCTCGTTGAGCGAGACAAGGCTGTGGCCCTGCGCTTCGGCCCAAGCCTGAACGTCGGGCTCAAACCCCGGGTCGTCGGCCAAAACGGTGATGGTGTCGCCGGAAGACAGGTCCTTGACCGCCTTGGTCATCTTGACGATGGGCATGGGGCAGGCGAGTCCCTTCGCGTCGAGGGTAATGTCGGCCATGATCCCACTCCTCTCTATCGGTTAATATGCGAATACTCTAATACTATTCCACAGTTATGTCAACGCAATTATCCACAAATCTTGCGGTCGATGGTGACGGGCCGCTTGCGAACGGAGGCTTCTCGACTTTGCTGGTGATCTCCCGTCATTCGAACGCGGACTGCGAGGCCACGGCAGCGAGCCTTCTCGTTAGGGATACCGCCGGCGCAAGAGATCGGGCCCCGGCCCGAACACACCAACCTGCTTCTCGCGGTCAGACCCCCTCGCCAACTGTTCTGTTGCGCCGCGCCGCCGGGTGTGATAGCGTTCTCGCCGAATGGCCCGATGCATCCACTCCCTGGAGGGCGCACCATGAAGATTCTTGTGACCGGCGGCGCAGGTTTCATCGGCTCCAACGTTGTTGACCGGTACATCGCCGAGGGGCACGAGGTCGTGATCGTTGACAACCTGTCCACCGGCAGGCGCGAGAACATCAACCCGGCCGCGGCCTTCTACCACGTGGACATCACCGACCGCAAGAGCCTGGTCGGTGTGTTGGAGCGCGAGCGTCCCCAGGTCGTCAACCACCACGCCGCCCAGATGGATGTGCGCAAGTCCGTGGAGGACCCGGGGTTCGACGCGGGCATCAACATCATCGGCAGCCTGAACCTCATCGAAGCCGCGGTGCGCAATGGCGTGGAGAAGATGATATACATCTCCAGCGGCGGCGCGATCTATGGCGACCCCGAGGAGATCCCCGCCACCGAGGAGTGCCCGGTCCACCCGATCTCGCATTACGGCGTCTCCAAGTACACGGTGGAGAAATACCTGTGGCTGTACAACCACAATGAGGGCCTGCGTTACACCACCTTGCGCTACGCAAATGTCTACGGCCCGCGCCAGCGGCCCGACGGAGAGGCCGGGGTGACTGCGATCTTCTCCGGCCTGATGCTCAGCGGCCGCCGGCCCACGATCTTCGGCGCGGGCGACAAGACTCGGGATTACGTGTTCGTCGAGGACATTGTGGAGGCAAATGTGCTTGCCCTGGACCGTGGCGACCAGGAGGCTTTCAACATCGGCACCGGAGTGCAGACTTCGGACCAGCAGGTGTACGACACCGTCGCCGAGGCGACGGGCTATCCGGAACCGCCGATCTATGGTGAGGAGCGTAAGGGGGACGTGAAGCACTCGGCGCTGGACTGGTCCAAGGCGAAGCGTGTATTGGGGTGGGAGCCAAGATACACCTTCGCACAGGGCGTGGCAAAGACAGTGGAGTATAACCGGGGGCAGTG
>JAGPGE010000846.1 GCA_018056145.1 Armatimonadota bacterium | reverse complement strand
ATCTTGTACCGCCCGCTTCGCGGGCTGTAAGGCTACGGCAGCGGCCCGAGACATTGCGGCGCGTGGTCGACGAGGGGATCGTGCCCCGCCCGCACGACCCCCACCCACTTTCCGCGGTCAGACCCGCAACTCAGTCACCGGGTCCTTCGCGAACTCGCTGGCACTTGTGCCGGATGGCTCCCAAGTCTCGCCGAAGTCCCGCGAGACGAACCCCGCCGCGAAGACGGCCGATTGTCCGCCGAGGAGGACCGCGCTCTCGACCCGGTGCGCACAACCAACCCAGGTCTTCCCGCCGTCAAGACTGCGACCGTGAAACGGGCTGTAGGCCACCGTGCCGAGCTTCTCGGGGTCGTCGATCGCACTGAACTGCTCCGACTTGCTGCCGGCGCTCCGCCAGTAAGCTGTCGGCTCCTTGCGGCGTGGCCCGCTTGCACTCCCGTAGTTGTCGATCTCGGCCCACCCCCACCCTCTGGTGACACTCACGTAGAAAGTCCTGTCCCAGTGCCAGTGGTACTCCCATGTGAAGCGGTCGCCCCTATCCGAGGACTTGAGCATGCCATTGTCGCACGCGAGGTAGAGATCGGCGCCGTCGACGCACATGTCGTAGACCGCCCCCGCTTCCTTAGGATACGGTAGGGGCTGCCAGGTCTCTCCGCCATCGACGCTGCGGTAGAGCCAGCCCAGGTCGTAACGCATCCAGTCGCGCGCAATCAGCGCCCCGCCCACTCCGACGAGCTCATCCATCGTCACGGGAGGGCTCGGGATGAACTCCCAGACCACCGCCGGGTCGAAGGCGATGGGTCGGGCCTGCTCTTCGGCACTAGCGACTGCGGCAACAGCGGTTGCCGATACCAGCATGGCGATTGGGACCATGATCCGCGCACGCACCGTGATCACCTCAAGCTGACTACGACTGGGTTGTGTACCCGGGTCCCGACCGTTTCCCGCTTGCTGTCGTCACTGCTTCGGCGGGTAGAAGACCTCCATGGCCTTGCGCAGTTCAGGGGCCTCCAGCGCCGCAGTATGCACCGGGTTCGGCCTGGATCTCACGCGGCAGAGAAGCGCCTGGGCACCCAGACACTCAAACCCCGAGTTCAGGCTGGAGATCATGGGCAGCGAAGTCTTCAGGTCGGGCGTCACGTTCTCCACCAGTCCCCCGAGTGGTGTGAACAGTCCCCGCTCCTGCATGGCGGCGAGGGTGTCGTACACCGCCTCGGGGTCCTCACGCAGCCCGGCGGTCATGAGGATCAGGTGCGGCGCGATCAACTCCACCTCCGCCTCGTCGGGCCCCTGCGCCAGATAACCAACGCCATTCGGTCCCTCCGAAGCGCTCAGCCCGAAGACTCCGATCTCGCCTGCCGGAGTGCCTTCGAAGTGAGCGATCTGGTCAGCGAGAAGCTGCTTCCGCGACGCCAGCCAGTTCACCCCGCTCACCGCATCCGGCTCGGGGCTGTCGAACTGCGGGAACAGTTGGCTGGCGATCTCCGCGATGAACCCGACACCCCGGAAGACGCGGCCTCCATTAGGGTTCATCTTCGCGATTGCCGCATCGCCCTGTGCGAGCCGAGCCAGGATGATCGCCAGGGCCGTTTCGCCGCCGTACCCGTCCCATCGCCAGGTGATGCGGGTGCCGTCCTGCTTGAACCCGTGGCTGATGAACCCGTCGCTGTCGTAGAGCTGAGCGAAGTCCATCGAGCGAATGTCCTGAAGGACCGCTGCGTAGGTCTCTTTGTCCTCGAGAATCCAGGCGGCTTGCATGAGAGTGATCCAACATATCGCGGAGTCGACGCTGCTGAACTCCTGGTCCTCAGCGGGAGGAATGTGCCAGCCCTTGCCGTCGCGGTTCTCCACGAAATGGGGAAGCAGGCCGGCCGGTCCTCGCGGGATCGAGGCGATCACCCCGTGCGCCTTGCGCAAGATGCCCAGGGCGTCCTCTTGTGAGACGAAACCTAGCTCCGCCGCGACAGCAGTGGCAAGGACGAACTCGCCGGTGGCGCTTACGCTCGAGACGTGTTCGGCGGGCCAGTGGGCGCGATCCGCACAGATGCCGAGGTCGGGATCGTAGCAGGCCGCAGCCTTCGCATAGGAGTACAGGAAGGTCCGGTCTGGGAATGGCACGTCCCCGAACTCCAGTTCCATCGCAAGCCGGTGTACCTCCACGACCGCGCCAGGCTCTAGGACAACGTTGACGAACTTACAGGCCCCGACCGTCTCGGGGATCGGCAGACTCACGCGATCGATCTCTCCGCCGGTGTCGACCAAGACCGTCCTCTGCCAGAGGATGTCGGGCCTGGAGTTCGGCCCTTTCAGCTCCACCTTCAGCCGCGCATGACCCCGCAAGTCAAGGACCAGGGCCACGGCTCGGGGCTGGTATTCGGGCTTCACCCAATTCGGGTATAGCGCCTGGAGATCGGTCAGCTTCGCGTCCTGTCGCGCCAGGTCCGCAGGACTCACCCAGAACCCGCACCACTCGGTGGTCGGGTCATCCTGAGCCCCGGCGCAGAGGGCGCCGTTCAGGTGGAAGATC
>JAGPGE010000845.1 GCA_018056145.1 Armatimonadota bacterium | reverse complement strand
GCCGCGCCACGCGGATGAAGTCGAACTTGATCGCGTTGTAGTTCGGGCTCTCATGCCCGCCGCCGTCCCTGTACAGGCCGTTCGCCAGCATGTACGCGGCCCGTCCCTCCCCGTGGTACGTGTACTCCAGCATGTCCAGGGAGTTCGGGCTAGGCCCGGTGTAGTCATCCAGCACCAGCGCGATAGTCATCGCCAGCGCCTGATGGTGTCCCTCGTTACCGTGGATGTCGCCGTTGAGCAGCCCCACCGCTGCCGCCTTCAGAATGTACTTCTCGATATACCGACGCAGATCGTCGGCGGTCTCCACCGGGACGCCTTTGTCACGCACGAACTGGATCAGCGCCTCATCCTGCCCCAGGTAGTCATAGATGGCGTCGTACGCCAGCACCGCCGCCTCCGTGCAGAAGGTCTCCCAGATCAGGTCGGTGATCATACCGCCTGTCTTCCAGGTGTAATGCGGGTGCCGGCCGCCGTAGGGCGCCAGGTACAGCCTGTCCTTGCGGTCATCGTGATTGGGGTACTCCGACGCAAGCCGGGTCAGCAGCACCCCGCACTTGTGGGCATACTGCGGGTCCCCGGTAAGCACCCACGCCTGCGACAGCGCCCGCAGGCAGGGGATCGTCGCCGCGCAGTACGCCGCATGGGCATACTCCCGCAGCATGTAGAACCGCCGGCCCTCGTGGAGAATGCCGTTCCCGTCGTCGGGGAACTCCCCCGAGGTCATATCCCCGTTCACCCAGTCATTGCTGGGGTACCATTCCTTCCCCAGCGCGCATTGGATCTGGTACGGGTGGCGGATCGGGTCTATCCGCCACGGGTGGAAGGCGTTGATCTTCCGCACATCCGTCCCGTGGATGGGGCACTCCGCCATGGTCTCGTGCGTCGAAACCCTCGGCAGCCGCGTGGTCGGCTGCAGGAGCCACATGAACTCATCGCTCTGGGCGGCGTACTCCTTCGCCGACACGTACTCACGCCCGATGATGTAAGTCTGCGGTTCACCGTTCATGATCCGGGCGAATTGCGCCTTCGCCCAGTCGTGCCTCTTCACATTCTCCCGCCCGACGGCGATCCGCGCGGGCGTATAGAACGTCTGGCTGCTCTTGGCATGGGCCACTGGAGATGGAGCCAGGATGATCCCTCCCAGCAGACTTAGCGCGATCAGGATCCGTGCATGCATGCAACTGTCTCCTCGAAGCCCGGCCATCATCCGCTGCTTCCGTCCGCGTTTCAGCATCGGGGCCGGAACCCTACTTCGGCCTCACCCAGTCCACATCCAGCACCGTCCCCGCGGGGGCGTCGGCCGGCTCGATATCCAGCCGCAACTGGACGATGTTCCCCGACCACAGCGGATGATCAGACAGGTCCCACTCCACCTCATGCCACTCGCCGTCAGCCGGAACTCGCACGGGCATCTCCTTGTCCGGGCCCCACGCCGGCGACGTGCTGGACCGCCAGAAGAGACCGATCGCATTGCCCGCGGTCATTCGCACACGGGCCGTCAGCCTCTTGAGGGTTCGCGCCGGGATCGCCGACGGGCCGCTCACGCAGTACGGGTCGGGCCCGGTGCTGGTGATCCGGAGCACGCCGTCGCGCTGGAACACGGTGCAGGCGTGGGAATCCATCCAGCCCTGGGTATCCTTGTCGAACTCCCACGCATTCTGTTCCCCCGGAAGCGCAGGCTCTTGGCGTTCGAACCCGGAGATGGTCACATCCAGCTTCCCCTCCGCGTCCGTCTGCACACCGATGCTCACGATACCTAGCGCCTCGTTCCAGTGCCAGCCGACGCTCCCCGCGGGCAGGTCGTCCGTCTTCGCGAGCGCAGTGCCGGCAGCAGTCACCTGAGCGCCATCGCCGGGCTTCACCGGCGCAACGCTCAGATACACGGTCCGCGACGGGAAGTACTTGCCCTGCACGCGCAGGCCGTTCCCCTGGGCGGAAGCTTCGATATCACACGGTGCTGTCACGTGCAGGCGGCCTGCGCCGGTCTCCACCGCCTGCGAGCGCAGGCCCGGATCCATTCCGTGCAGCGCGAAAACGTTGAGCACGATGTCCTCGGGGTTGATGTAAACCGGATTGCGGCGCGTGAACCAGTTGCCGTAGCTGTCCGGGTAGGTGCCCGTCAGTTCGCCGCTGTCCCAGGGCCACTGCTGGTGGGTGGCGCTGGAAGTCATCCCATCCACCTGCAGCCGCCACAGGGGGTTGTCGTCGAACCGCATCAGTTCCACAAGCCCGTAGGCATACACCAGTCCGCACCACTGCACAGGCAGGCCGATCCAGGTGTGGATGTAGAAGGTGCTGCCGAAGACGGGGATGCTGGCGTACCGCATCCCGGGGCGCTCGCCGTCGTCCCAGACATACTGGAACGGCAGGCCGGTGCGCGCCCAGAACCGCGCGTCCTCGAGATATTGAGCGTCACCCGTGGCCTGGTATGCCCAGACACAGGCGCGCAAGGCGTACGCGGAAGCCAGCACGTCAGGCTCCAGGATCGGGCACTCCCAGCCCTGCGCGCCCCGGGGCACATTCATCT
>JAGPGE010000844.1 GCA_018056145.1 Armatimonadota bacterium | reverse complement strand
GATGAAGGTTATGATCGCTTCGGTGGAACTGGCCCCCTTCGCCTGGACCGGGGGCCTGGGCGATGTCACAGCGGGTTTGGCCCGCGCGCTCGATAAGCTTGGCGTGGAAGTCCGGGTCATCATGCCGAAGCACCGGGGGGCCGCTGAGCGCGGCACCGACGTACACCGCGCAGTGGAGTACTGTCCGGTGCATATGCCCTGGTGGGTTACAGGCTGCGCCATTGACGAGACCCGCCTGCCCCATTCCGACGTGCCGGTCTACATGGTGGAGCACCAGCATTACTTCGACCGTGACGGCGTCTTCGGCCACCCGGGCGGCGACAGTTTTGGCGACAATCTGGAGCGCTTCGTCTTCTTCTGCCGGGCGGTTCTGGCCAGCTTTCCGGGCCTACGGTGGACCCCCGATGTCATCCACCTAAACGACTGGCACACCTCGCTGCTCGCCCTGTACCAGCGCACGTGGTCGCTGAACCTGCGCACGGTGTACACGGCGCACCAGTTGGGGATTGCATACCACGGGCTGTTCCCGACCACACTCCAGACCCTTGCGGGCATCGACCTGGGGCGACCTGAAGCGCGCCGGTTCGTGCAGGACGGGCAGATCGATCTCGCACGGGCCGGGCTGGCGTTGGCGGACATGGCCAATACCGTGAGCGAGCGCTATGCGTGGGAGATCGCCCAACCGTGGGCTGAGGAAGGCGTGCGGGATCTCATCGAGGAGATGGGCGACCGGTTCCGAGGCATACTCAATGGAGTTGATTACGCGGTCTGGGACCCGGGAGTGGACGGCACCATCGCAAAGCAGTACGGCCCCCATGACCTGTCAGGGAAGGCGACTTGCAAGGCTTACCTGCAGCGCATCGCCGGGCTCCCTCAGGACCCGAGCATGCCGCTGGTGGGGATGGTCAGCCGGCTCGATGCGCTCAAGGGTTTTGACATCCTGATACCAGCCCTGCATGAGTGGCGCGATGCGCAGTTCGTGTTCCTGGGCACCGGCGACCACCGCTATGCGAGTGCGATCGGCCACGCCGCGGCCACCCGCGACGATGTTGCGGCATTCATCCAGTTCGACGACCTGCTCGCACGCCACATCTACGCGGGCGCGGACATGCTGCTCATGCCGTCGCGGCGCGAACCCTGCGGGACCAGCCAAATGATTGCGCTGAGGTACGGGACGATCCCCATCGCGCACGCCACCGGCGGACTGGCGGATACGGTGAATGAGGACCCGGAGAACCAGAATGGTTTCACCTTCCAGCAGTACTCCGTGGAAGACCTGAAATGGGCTCTGAGCCGCGCCGTCGAGCGCTACCGGGATCCCGTTGCGTGGGAGCAGCTTGTGCGACGGGCGATGGCCTGCGACTTCTCGTGGGAGCGTTCGGCAAGGAAGTACCTGGAGATGTATGAGGCGACGATGAGTCTGTAAGCCGCCGCGATGATGCGACCCGGAGAACAGCAGACCGCCCCCGGCCTTGGCAGTGGGGGCGGTCTTCTCGTCAATGGCGGCCTTGGCAAGAGGCCGACAGCTCAGTTCAGGTTGTAGGCGGATTCGTCCTGAGACAGATACCCCAGGTTGGAGTCGTAGCTGGAGGGCAGGAACTTCTGGGTGGCAGCCTTCGCGTGGCCGTCGCAGTAGGCCACATTCGCCGCGCCATTGTGCCGGAAGTGCACGGTCGGACCCGGGTCCCAGGCCATGTACGGGTGAGCCGGCGAGTGGAGCAGGTTGTTCCCATACAGCTCGTTGGTCCAAGTGGACCAGACGGCGCTGTCGCAGAGGAGAACCGTCTTGCTGGGCTGGTTGATGGCGGCCAGCGTCGCCGGCGATCCGCCGATGGCCGGGCTGCAGCCGACGTAGCTGATGTTGTACGCGTAGCCCGAGTACGGGCGGTCGGACGACATGCCCTTGATCGACGGGCACTGGGAGATCTGATCATTCTTCGTGTAGGGCGTGATGAGGCCCGCGCCGATGATGTTGCCGGACCAGTCAATCTTCGTGTCCCAGTAGGTCTGCCAGTCAGGGTAGACGGCCATGGGCATGGTCTCGTCGTAGTCCTGGGCGTACATCAGGAAGGCGAGGGCGAGCTGCTTGCAGTTGGACAGGCAGCTTGCCTGCCGGGCCTTCTCTCGGGCCCGCGCGAAGACGGGAAAGAGGATCGCGGCGAGGATCGCGATGATGGCGATAACGACGAGAAGTTCGATGAGCGTGAAACCGCGGCGGCGCTGCATGGGTTGTGTCTCCTTGTACCGGGCGGGGGAGCCCGGGTGATGGCCCAACAAAAAAACCGCGACTCGGAGGAGTCGCGGCGAGAATCGTTCTTCGGATACGAAAAACGCTCACCCTCTCCCCTCGAGAGGATGCAGCAGGTTGCTTGCGGGCCGTCTCCTGGCTTCCGGCTTGGCCTACTCCCCGCGCCTTCCCACCCTCCTGAGGAGCGCAGTGGCGTCGTGCGGGTTTCGCATCCGGTTACAGTTGCGGGGCAGCGACGGTCTTCCACCGTCTTCCGAGCGCCTGCGGCCCGAGGGTCGCA
>JAGPGE010000843.1 GCA_018056145.1 Armatimonadota bacterium | reverse complement strand
GAACCTATGCAGCCCCACTATAAGCGCGTGCAGCAAGCTCATGCAAGACTGCGTCTGCTGGAAGATGCCGAACGCTTAGGGAACGTGAGCCAGGCCTGCGGCCAACTCTCTGATGGGCGTAACGCAGCACATTGTGCTCGACCACCGCGCCGTCGCAGCCCAGGATGAAGACGCCGTCGCCGCCGATGTCCCGCGGGCGGTTGCCACGGATTACCACGCCCGCGGTGGATGTTCAGACGCCGGAAGTGGAGACCTCGGGCGATGCCGAACTCCTTCGCGCACGCGAACACGCCGACGGTTCCACCGCTGATTCCCAGGTCCGCGATCTCCCAGTGCGAGCCATTGTAGAGCGAAATCACCTGACCCGATCCCGGCCCCCGCATGATGTGGGGCTTCGGGCCCTCCCCGTAACTGCCAACTGTGTTCGGGCTGCCGGGAAGGCCGGAACCCGTCAGGTTAAGTGGCCCCTCATATTCCCCGCCTTCGCGCAGACAACTATCGCAGGTCCCCGGGCAGACTTGACGGAGCGGGCTTGCCTGCGACTGTCGTTGACGTGCGAACGGCGTTCGCGAGCGAGCTCGCTCCAGCAATCGTCCCGAAGGTCCGCGCCGGAAGTGCCGCCTCCGCCGGAAGCAGTGGCACCCCATTGGCTCCCGGCCATCATACCCCATGGACGGAAGGATTCCCACCACATGTGCGCAGGGCGCGCTCGAACCACCCGGATTCGCCGCGCAGGAAACCGGCGATGCGTGCCGAATCCAACCCTGTGCGCCGCTCAACCCGCGCAACCCGGAGGCCTCCCATGAACCGCCTGCCCGCCCTGCTCATTGCCTGTTTCGCCCTGCTTGCCTCGGTCTCAACCGCCCAGCAGACCGTGGACCGCGTGCTTGCCAACCTGCGGGCCATCGGCGTCACGGACGCGGGAGACTGGCGCTTTCTGCATCCCGCGCAGCCCGGCGGCGAAGCGCCCGATGTCGACGACAGCGGCTGGCAGGTCGTGCGCCCCGAGCACCAGTGGGAGTTCCCGAACACTTCCGCCTGGTACCGCAAGCGCATCGTGATCCCACAGACCGTGGGCGGCGTGTCGGTTGCGGGGTCCCGGCTGGTGCTCACCTGCGCGGTGGATGACGACATGGACCTGTATATCAACGGCAGGAACGTCGGGCGCTTTCACTGGGACCAGGGCAGGGCGGTGCTCACGGAGAACGCTCTGCCCGGTCAGGAGATCGTGGTGGCGATCCGGGCCATCAATCAGGGCGGCCCAGGCCGGCTCCTGTGGGCGCGGCTGGACTACGAGGCCCTGGAGAGCTTCCGCGAGCCCGCCGGAGAATGGGCGGCACGGCTGCAGTTCTGCAAGCGCCTGCTCGGCACGAAGCGCATGGCCGACAAGCGCACCGACTACCTGCGGGCCCTTGACGATGCCGCCGCGTTGATCGACTTCGGCGCCATCTCACGGCGCGATACTGAGGGCTTCCAGGCATCCGTGGACAAGTGCTTGGCCGCACTGAAGCCTTTCTCGGAACTGGCCAAACAGTACACCATCTTCCTCGTGGGCCACGCGCACATCGACATGAACTGGCTCTGGCTTTGGCCCGAGACCAAGACGGTCTGCCGGCTGACCTGGGACCAAGCGCTGAAGTTCATGGACGAGTACCCCGAGTTCCGCTTCACCCAGAGCCAGCCGGGCGCGTATATCGCCATCGAGGAGGAGTGCCCCGAGCTTTTCGCGCGCATCCAGGAGGCGGTGGCCCGGGGGCAGTGGGAACCCGCCGGGGCAAGCTGGGTCGAGGGCGACACCAACATGGCTTCCGGCGAGGCCCTGGCGCGCCAATGCCTGCTGACCCACGACTACTACACCTCGCGCTTCGGCCAGCAGAGCAAACTGGCCTGGCTGCCCGACAACTTCGGCCACGCCTGGACCGTCCCCAGCATCTTCTCCGACGCGGGTTACGAGCACTTCTACTTCTGCCGGGCGGGCAAGGGCCTGCCCACCTTCTGGTGGGAAGGCCCCGACGGCGGCAGGCTCCTGGCGTACAACCACCGCTGGTATAACGAGGAGTTCCGGCGCGACCGGGGTGTGGTGCCCCTGGAGATTGAGGACCGCGTGGGCATCCCGGCTTGCATGATCGTCTACGGCGTCGGCGACCATGGCGGCGGCCCCACGCGCCAGGACATTGAGGCCGCGAAGGCCCTGCAGGACGACCCGCTCTTCCCCAGCATCCAGTTCGCGACCACCGAGGACTACTTCGCCGCCGCCCTGGAGCACTCAAAGGGTGACCTGCCCGTTGTGAAGGACGAACTGAACTTCACCTTCGAGGGCTGTTACACCACCCACTCGAATGTGAAGCGCTGGAACCGGGACAGCGAGAACATCCTGCCTGTTGCCGAAGCCCTGTCGGCGATTGCGGCCAACTGGGGGCCGGAGTACCCGCAGGAGGGTCTCACCCAGGCCTGGCGCAACACGTGCTTCAACCAGTTCCACGACATCCTCCCCGGCAGCGCGATCCACGGTTCGTATGAGTATTCGGGAG
>JAGPGE010000842.1 GCA_018056145.1 Armatimonadota bacterium | reverse complement strand
CGCGGCGGGGCTTTCCCGGTAGGCGTCACCGCAGGCATCACCGTGAACGCCATTCAGACCGGCTTCGGGAAGATCGCGCTCCACACCGATCCCAACTGCAAGATCGGGCACGTATGCCCTTCTGTAGAGCAGGGCGACGCAACTTACCGTCCCAGCGCTCCCGCGACGGTGCTGACTGCAGCGGCCGGTAGCGGCGGGCTGATCCCCACGGGAAGCTACTGGTACAAGGTCACTGCCGTCAACGAGTACGGTGAGTCTGTCGCCGTGAACTCTGCACAGCAGGCGGTCACGCTCGGCGAGGTGGTCACCCTGACGATCACGGACGCCGGCAACCCCGCGGCTACCGGCTTCCGCGTCTACCGCAGTGCCATCGACGCTGCCGATAACTCCGACTGCCGGCTCCTGGCGGAGATTCCGTGCACTGCCGGCGGAACCACAACGTGGGTGGATTCTGGAGCGCATGTGCCTGGGACCGGGCGCATGTTCTTCCTGACCCAGCTCCCCGAGCTGGCTTCCGTCGTTATCGCGCGGTACACTCCTCTGGTAAAGAAGAACTTCGCCCAGACCGACTGGTCGACGCCCTTCGGCCTGAACATGAGCCAGGCGTGCCGCGTGCAGGCGCCGAAGTTCATCTACATCGTGGACAACATCGTGGCCGTTCAGGACTACGAGTCCACCGGCTGGGACCCGCTGGGCGTCATCGGCGCGCAGTGAGTGCTGGTGGGTAACTGACACGGGGCGGGGCGCTGACGGATAGGGCGCTCTGCCCCTTCGCATGAGGAGACCGCCATGCTGAAGTACATCGGCCCCAACCCAGACAGGCACGTCCTGGGGGGAGTGCTGTTCACCCTCAACGCCGAAGGGCAGGTTCTGACGGCGCAGGATGCAGTGACCCTCGAACCGGCCATCCCTGAGCAAGTCCGCAAGGCGGAAGAGATCGCTTCCCGGTTCCCCAAGTTCTGGCAACTCCTGCCGGATCACGAAGACCCGAGGAAGCCGGAAGACGAAGCCGATGACGAGGACGGCGACGAACCCAAGCGTCCCCGACGCAGGCGCAAGGAAGCCGAGGAATAACCGATGGCCGTTACTCTCCTGACCGCCGACGAACTGCTGGCCCGGTGCAGGCCCATGCTCTCCATGCTGGGTGACGTGTTCCAGCCTGGAGACCTGGACGTGCTGGCGAATGATGCGGTGAACGCATCCCTGTCCGCCTTCGAGCGCCGCCTGGAGACCAGCTTCCAGCAGAAGCGCTACGCGCAGCTCCCGGACAGCACAATGGTCAAGGGGACCCACTACGACGAGACAGAGCCCGCGCTGCCCTTTGACACCGCCGACTGGCGCAACTCGATCCCGGATATCACCCTGCGCCGCCGTCCCGTGGTCTCCATCCAGCGGGTGCGCCTGGCGGTGGATCGCGACAGGCCCGTGGGTGAGATCCTGCCGGAGTGGTTCCGCCTGTCGCCCAACATCGGCAAGGTGAGTTTCGTGCCTCTGGGGACGATGGCATTGGCGATGACCGGCTGGCCGGTCTACATCGTGGAGGCCTTCAGCCGGGGCATCGGCCACCCTGTTATCCCTCACTTCCTGGCAATCGACTACACCGCGGGCTGGATAGCGCCCACCGATACCGAACTGCCCGGGCCGCTCTGGGAGCTGAAGGACGTGCTGTCCGGAGACGCCCAGGGGCGCTTCCTGCTGGCGGTGCGGGACGCCATCCCCAATAGCCTCAACCTCGACGGCTTCAGTCAACAGATGGACAGTGTGGAGCAAAGGCTGGAGCGGCTGAAGACCCGCACCGAGGAGTTCATTGCCAACTGGAAACGGACGTATGGACCGCCCAAGGTCTCGATTATCTGAGGCCGGGCGGCACCATCGAGAACACAATCCCGCGGGGCTTTCCCCCGCAGTGTAACACGGAGGCACCCATGTTCCCACTCAAGCGCATCGGGGCCGTCCTGCTCCTGGCGGGGCTGCTCCTGGCAATGACCGCGAACGCCTGGACGGACGGGCTCTCGTCCAGGGACATCAGTCTGCTGAACCAGATGAACGACGCCGCCCGTCGGGTCGGCCTGGGCACCAAGCTCAACCAGGCGCTCACCGGCGTGCCCGAAGTCTACTCCAACTACTCTCTCTTCTGGGCCGGGAACCTTGGGCACGATGTCGGCCCGGGCACTGACGGCGTCCTGTTCGGCGCCCTGACCCCTACGAACCCCACCAAGTTCTACCTGGCAGGGTACGCCAAGGCCTGCCTGGCCATCGCCGCCGACGGCGGGGCGTATACGGTGGAGACCACGGGCGCCAATGAGGCAACAGCTGACGACGTCACCCTGGTGCCTGCCACCGGGGCAGCGAACGACGCCTACTACATCGGACACGCCACGGAGCGGTTCGCGAGCACGCAGATCACGATCACCACGGCGGGCAATTTCGTCGGGGAGGTCGCGTGGGAGTACTGGGACGGCGACGAGTGGACTGCCCTGCCTAACATTGCCGACGGGACGATGGCATTCGGCGCAGCGGCGGCTACGGTGA
>JAGPGE010000841.1 GCA_018056145.1 Armatimonadota bacterium | reverse complement strand
TGGCTCGTCCCGATGCGTCGGTCGGGAGCATCGAGCTCCAGTGAAGTGACCAACTGGGCGGAAGGCCGCTGGCGAGAGTCCGCTATCCCCACGGCAGCCTGAGACGGCACACATGCAGGTTACCAGTCGTCTCGGGCGAACTGGGTGGCACGCTGGGACGCACATCCCAGAATCGGGACTTCGCCCAGATCTGGCGCAGGCCTGCTATGAGGTCCTCTGTGGCCTGCCCTGCTGCTACCCCGTGATGGGATGAAGTCAGGAGATGACGCAAGTGACCGAACAGGTGGTCTGTGGAGTACTGCCCGCCAGCGCCATCACACACGGCTGGGTCCGGCCCGTGATGCACCCGGACCTGGGGGTGCCGATCAACGGACAGAGCGTGGTGCGGTACCTGCGCTTCGGGCGCGAATTACGTGTTGACCGGCTGGAGCTGAGCCCCGTCGTCGCCGGGCGCTGGGTCCCCAGTGTGCCCACCCATCCCGCACATATCACGGTGTCGGTGCTCGATGCCGCCACCGGCCAGTGGGTTGTCATCCGGGACGTGGAACTGCCGCCTGACCCGCGCATTGCAGGCGAGGGGCTGCACCAGGGGATGGCGATCGAGGAGATGGAACTGCGGCTGCGCGAGGGACTGGGCGTGACCCACACCATCGAGCTGGGCGGGGTGGTTACCGATCTTCTGCGCGTGGAGTGCGACCGCGAGCATCCCATGTGGCCGAGCCACGGGGAGTGCAATGGCGCTCCCTTCAGTGTTCCCTTCGGGGCGCTGGATACACTCCAGGCCTTCGGGGAGGCGCCAGCGGGCGAGATGCCGCTGCCGGAATACCTGCCACCGCTGGCGCTTGGGGCTTTGGAGCCGACCGCCCCCACCGGCATGGAGGTCGAGGCCCTGCCGTGGATGGTGCGCTTCGCCGGCCCGCGGTTCTCTGTCGGCTTCTCGCTCATCCGTCCCGAGATCCTGCACCTGGGTTGGGACAGCGTCGGTGGCACCTGCGCGGCGGAAAACCGGGCGAGGCTTGGGGGCTCGTTGTCTGAGCATGGCATGGGCCTGAGCGGACCGGTATTGCGCACCGCGCGTGGCGATTTTGGGCCCAATGCCTGGACCGGCGGGGTCGAAGTAGTGGGCGATCAGGTGCGCTACCGCGACCTCCACTGCGGCCAGGGCGTATCCCTGGACGCCGCCTTCACTGTCAGCGGCGAGGGCTTTGCCCTGGAGTTGATCCAGCGCGCTGACCGGGACACGCCGGTGCTCGAGGCTGAAGCCTGGCGACTGGCCTGGGACTGTAGCGCCGCAATGACCGCCGCCGCAGCGGTTCCGACGCTTCGTCCCGGCCGCAACGGCGAGGTCGAACTGCCCTTCCTCTGGGCGGGCGACGGTAACGGGTGTCTGCGTTGCGAGAAAATCAGTGGCGAGGCCTTCGTGCAGATCGAGAGTTACCGGGCCATGAGGGCAGTGGTGGGTGGGATCGTTCCCGGTCCGCGCCCTGAACCCGAATCCGCCCAGCGCATCCCCGCGGGCACATGGCGCTCCGAGTGGCGCTTTTCGGTGACGGCCCTGGAGCCGGTGGGGGCAGAGGTCGAGGCCCTGTCGCCCGCGGTCCAGCGGCATTGGGGCTCGGTCTTCTCCTGCTTCCGGCCCGAATACGGCGGCTTCTCCAACAACGCACTCTCGGTGAACTGCCACGTCAACCAACACTGCCCGTGCGAGACGGTGGCCTTCACCCGGGCGCCCGAAGGCGGCCCTGACCCGCTGACGCTCTACCGCTTCACCCTGGAGCGCGCCATGCTGGGTGGTGGGGGCTACGGGTTTTGGCGCAATCTGTACCTGGACTCCGACCCCATCCTCCTGGCCGGGGTGGGGCGCTGCCATCAGGCGCGGCCGGATCTGGACTGGCTGCGCCGGCTTGAGCCCGGCCTCCTGCAGGCCGTGGGGCGAATGCTCGGGACCCTGGGCGATGAAGGGCTGGTCGTCTGCCGCGACCTGTCGGGCAACAGCGGGTCCTACCGCTGGAGCTCAAACGCCATGGATGTGGTTGGCTTCGGGCACCTGGACGGCTACGTCAACGCGTGGAGCTACCGTGGCCTGCGCAATGCCACGCCGCTCTTGCGGGAGCTTGGGCACACGGCGCTGGCTGCGCGATGCACCCAGGCCGCCGAAGCGCTGCGCGAGGCCTATCCTCGCCACCTGCTGAACCCGGACACCGGATGGGTGGCGGGATGGCGCAGTCGCGATGGCAAACTGCACGATGCCGCCTACCTGTGGGTCAACGGAGTAGCCTGCGCATTCGGCCTGCTGCCACCCGACCGCGCTACCGAAGCCCTGCAGCGCCTGGAAGCCCTGCGCCACGCAGTCGGCGCCGGGCACGCGCATTTCGGGCTCCCCTTCAACCTGCGCCCGATCCCGGCGACCGACCACATGCTGCCGCGAATCCACGGCCGCTTCACCCCCACCTTCGAAAACTACACCGACGGGGCAATGGCGCCGTGCTTCGGGATGTACTACCTCCGGGCCCTGGACACCTACGGTCTGGGGG
>JAGPGE010000840.1 GCA_018056145.1 Armatimonadota bacterium | reverse complement strand
TCTCTGCTTTGCCTTAGCTGCCTGCATTTGGGAGAAGGACTCCCGGGGTGGGTCGTTTCCGACATTCCACCAAAACTGTCGCTTCGGCAGGTTAGGCCAGACGGGCTCGTGTCGCAACTGCGAGATAGTCTATTTGACGACCGCTCCCTTTCTTTTCCTGCGTCTCCCGCAGGTTGGTAACGTCGCTTGCGTAACCTGGTCTGTGCGCTTCGTCACCTTACCCTAGTCCAGCACAAATATACCCGTTGCGACCTTCCTGTAAACGCCGAACCCGGGATATTCCCGGCCTCCCCGGGCGTTCTCCTGTTCAGGACGACACCTCAATGACACTCCGCGCGGAGATGGGAGCCCACCATGAGCACAGGAATCTGCCTGGACATTCGATCAGGCGGGGCAGCCAGAAGCGCTGTCGTGGACAGGGCGGCTCTGATGTTCATCGCCGCGCTTCTGAGCGCCGCGTGCATGGCCGCACCGCCCGGTCCCGGCGCACCGATGACGAACCCGGCGGGACCGATGGCCGGTTCGCTGGAACACTCCGACGATGAGCATGTCGGCCGCTTTGACCAGCTTGCATCACTACCGAGCCGTCCGACCTGGGCGCCGCTGCCGTTGCTGCGCGAGGACGTGGCCGCCGTCCCCCTCCTGCTCGCCGCGCTGCAGTCCCCGGATCACGCACCGCGCGAGCGGGCGGCCTTCCTGCTGGGCCAGATCGGCTCCCGGGAGGCCATCTCGCCGCTGGTGTGCGCTCTCAATGACGACCGGCGGCAGGTCCGCATCCACGCGGCGATTGCCCTGGGTTGCATGGGGGATCGGCGGGGCATGCACGGTTCCATCGCGGCCCTGCGTGGCCAGCCGGCCTGGGTGCGCTATTACGCAGCTTTGGCGCTCTGGCATATCCAGGGCAACGACACCAGCGCACAGCCGCTGATCAGACGCGAACTCCAACAGGCCCTGAACGGGGCGCCGCCAATCGCGGTCACGGCGATTGAAGGCGCGCTGACCAGTCCCTACGTCGCGCCGCCACCGGTTGAAAACGTATCGGAGAAGCCCGCCGAGGGGCCACCAATGCCTGAAGAGCAGATGTGGGAGCAGGCCGCGGATGTGCTCATCGCCGAGTCAGACTGGTGGTACCATTGCGGCGACTACGACCAGGCGATCCGCTGCAGCGAGGCCAGCATTCTGCTGGACCCGGACTACGTGGAGACTTACTCGGTCGTCGCCTGGCTGGAGTGGAGCATGGGTCGCAATGTGGATGCCATCGGCACTCTCCACCGGGCCATTGGCGCGGCGCCCATGGACCCGGATTCGTGGAACGCCCTGGGCTTCCACTATTTCAACATTGGCGAGTACGAGAAGGCCGAGCCGCCGCTGGCACAGGCAGTGGCGCTCAAAGGCGACCACCTGGCATACCGCACCTACGCCCACTGCCTGGAGCGCCTCGGGAAGACGGAGAAGTCGCTGGCGGTCTGGGAGGAACTCATGGAGATGCGGCCCGACGACGGTTCGGTGAAGCTCAACTACGAGCGCGTCAAAGCCGCGGTTGCGGGGGAGTAGGGCCGGCCCAGGCTGAACCCATCGGGCCGCCGCGCGTCTACACTTGCAGACCGCACTCCGGGAGGTCGCAGAATGCAACGTGCTGTCTGGCTGGTCTCCATTGTCCTGTTGCCCCTCGCGGCATCTGCCGCCCCCACTACCGACGACGGCCCACGCCTGCTTGAGGACATCGAGCTCCTTCGGCAGATCGCGCCACTGAAGCTGACCGTGCCCCAGATCGACCAGCTTCTCGCGATGTATGGCGAACTGGGGATCGCCGAACCGGAGGCTTCCTTCAATGAGAAGACCCTCCGGGAGCTTGGGGACATCAAGGCCCGGCTTCTCCAGGGCGGCGAGATGACGCGCGAGGACACCGTCGTGCTCAACGGGGTGCTCAAGTTGACCGGGGCCGGCAGGATGCGCGCACGGTTCCTTCCGCAGATCGAGGCCGCCTTGCGGGAAATACTCACGCCCGGTCAGATGCTGCTCCTCAGGCAGCCGCAAGTCGCCGACCGGGCCGCGGACAGGCCCCAGGAGCAGGTGGCCCGGGCGAACCTGAAGATACTGGCGGCGGCTGTCACGGTCCCGGCCGAAGACTGGCCGGCGGTTCGCGACGCCGCGATTGCCGGGCTTACCCTGAACATCGCGGACCCAGCAGAAAAACAGGCCGCGCGCCAGGCATTACCTGCGTTCCTGGACCGCCTGCGGGAGTTGGGCGAGGAGGGCATCACCCGGGATGCCGAGGAACTGGCGGGCGACCTGCAGGCCCTCATGCCTTCGGGGATGAGCCTCCTGAGCGCTGACGCACTGGTGGTGGCGAGAGGCGGCAAGGCGCAGGACCGCGCCAGCCTGCGCGCGGTGGCGATTTTCGCATCCCCCGAACTGCCGCGCATCCTGCAGGAGATGAAAGCCGCGCTCGCGCCGTAACCATTGGCGTCACCACCTCATACCAGCGTCCCAAGAGCCATATCCTCCTCGCTATCATCCGTGGGGTGTCGGCG
>JAGPGE010000109.1 GCA_018056145.1 Armatimonadota bacterium | reverse complement strand
AAACAGGGCGAGGCCGGGGAGATCAAGTGCCTGGACTGGTTCCTGTGCTTCAAGAAGCTTGATGTGAACTAACCCATCGGCGCACGCTCCAGCGTTCGTTATCGAGGCGGTCCTTCGCCCCCGCACGGGACCACGGGCCGCCTCATTTGCTGCCTGCAGCTGACAAAAGTACACGGTTCACTGCGGCTCGGTTGCGTGTAAAATGGCCGTGCGGTGGGTAAATGGGGATGGTACATGATGACGAAAGGTAACCGTGTTATGACACCCGGTAGAAGCCAGCAGGCCGAAAGCTCTTGTCTTGCGCTGGCAGTCCTGATGGTCACCGCCCTGCTTGCCGGCTGCAACGTGGCCAAGCCCTACGAGCAGGCCGAGCGTACGGACGATATGCCGGTTGCTACGCAGGGAGTGCCGTCATACCGTCTGCCCCAGCCGCCTCTCGCGGTTGCCCCGCCTCCGCCGGCTGCCGTCACGACCACTTCGACACCGCCTGTCTTCCTAGATAGACTTGAGGACAAGGCGTCGGAGCAGACCCCGTTCAAGTACTGCCTTGACGAGCGGTACAAGCGCTATCATCGCTCCACCTGCCCTTACGCGCCCCAACAGACTCCCGGGCACACACTGGCCGTACAGGGGACGGATCTGGCTCACCGCGAAGTGATGCGGACCACCGGCACACATATGAGCCGGGCCCAGATTAAGGCCAAGGGCTACAAGCCGTGTCAGCACTGCCGGCCTGATCTTGACCAGGCGCCGGCCTGGTACCGGGGCGAATCCCGGGACTACCGCCAGCGCCAGTCACTCCCCTTCAGTGTCCATGGCAGCGGCCGCATGAACACCGGGGCAGGGGGCACTTCGGGGCAGGGTCAGGTCGGCGGATCCAGCCCCGTGGGCTTGTCACAGTAGGAGGCGAGCGGGTGCTGCACCTCCCGACAGGTCTTCCATCGGTGGCTTGCGGCCCAGGCGGCGGCACATGCGGCTGAAGACAGGGGTGTGACCGAGTTTCGTAGGTGGCATGGCGTTCCACAGCCCGTGCCCAAAGCCTTACAGCCTGCGACTGGCGCCTCACGGCCCGACCGCACCAGCGCCGGGGTCTGCAGTCGGCAGGATGGAGGCAATGCCCTTCGCCACCGCCCCGCAGACCACCCCCTTCCGGCGGTCAGACCCCTCCCGATTGGGTCGGACTCGATCTTGTGGTTATTCACCCGTCATCTGATTGCCAGCCTGAGCATTTCCGCGCCTCCCGATCCTGACTACTGCCTTACAGCCCGCGAAGCGGGCGGCAGCCAATAGCCACGGGTGGAGTGGAGCGAAGCGGAACGGAACCCGTCGACGCCGGATCGGACCTGCTCCTGAGCCCCCGAACGGGGGCTGGTGGGACTCTTTGTTGCGTGATTCCAGGGGCTGCGTCCCGCTTCGCGGGCTGTGAGGCGAGGGCAACGGCCTGCGGCATTGCAGCGCGGGGTCGACCAGGGGATCTCGCCCGGATGGTATGCCCCCCCCACTTCTCGCGGTCAGACCCGCAGACAGGGCCGCCTTGACTCCCCGAAAACAGACTAACTATAATGGCCCAGTCTGAACTCACCCGCCATGGGCATCGGAGGCAAGGGGAACTCCCGCGCCTGGTTGTGGTGCTTGTCCACTTGAGCCCAGTCCTGCTCGGATCTGGGGACGGGGACGTTTTCCGTTCCGGCCAATCCGCTGCTTGGGCTGCGCCGGTGGAAGTCGCGGTCCGGACCATGGGTCCGGGCGGCGTCACGGGTTTCCTGATGTCCTGCTACAAGCACTGGCGAGACGCACCACAGGGAGCCTGCCGGGGGGATATCTCGCTTCTGCTCACCCCCGATAGCGACAGGGCTGAGAGCAGCGCGTGAGTTCGTCCCCGCGGCTTGGCGTACGGTTGGGGCTGCGGTGAGGTTGCGTCGCCGAGAAGCGCTCCAGGAGGAACCATTCCAGATGCCAGAGGACGTCCTGCCTCCCGACGAGCCTCAGAGCCTGCGAAAAGAGCTTGAGCGATACCGTCTGGTAGTCACCGAGCTTCAGAGCAAGATTCGCGCCCTCGAAGAGGATCTGAGCACCGCTAGCACCATGGCCGAAATGCCGGCCGTGGTAGTTACTCAGCCTGAGTTGCGCAAGACCCTCTCGCGCCTCATCAGCAAGGTCGCGATGATCGTGCAGGCTGAGAAGGTGATGGTGCTCCTGTTCCAGGCCGAGGCCGGGGAACTCGTCGTGCTCCCCCCTACTCTGGGGATCACCGAAGAGCAGGCCAGCGAACTGCGGATCAGCCCTGACGAGGGCATCAGCGGCCTCGTCTTCCGTTCAGGCGAGAGCGCGATCTACAATGACGCGCTCAATGATCCGCGCACCCTCGATGCTGAAGTCTCCCTCCTGCGCGTTCACAACGGCATTGCCGTCCCACTTGTCATCAAGCAGCGCGATGAAGAAGAGCGCGTTGTTGACGAGCGCGTTATCGGCGTCATGCACGTGTTCAACAAGCGCTACGACCAGGATTTCAACGAGGACGACGTCCGGCTGCTGGAGATGCTGTCAGACCAGGCAGCAGCGATCATCTCCAACGCTCAGCTGTACATCGAGCTTACCGAGGTCAAGGAGCAGCTCGAGAGCACCTTCGAGAGCATCCACTCGGGGGTCATCGTAGTCAGTGTCTCCGGGAAGCTGCGGCTGATCAACAAGGCCGCATGCGACATGCTCCACATCCCTCACCAGGAGTATCAGGCCCGACCCATCGACGAGGTTATCCCGCTCGACACGGTGCGGGATTTCCTGCGCGAGGCCCTACAGGCAAGACAGGAGATGAGCCGCGAGATCAGCGATGACGAGACCCACCGCATCTATAAGGCGGAAGCCACCCTGATGGGCGGCGACAACGGGGACATCGCCAATATCGTCGCGATCTTCACGGACATCACCGAGATCCGCCAGGTGGAGCGCATGAAGACGGCCTTCGTCTCCACCGTCTCCCACGAACTGCGCACGCCGCTCACATCCATCAAAGGCTTCACCGCGACCCTCCTGGACGACCCCACCGGCGACCTGTACGACAGCGAGACCCGGTACGAGTTCTACACGATCATCGACCAGGAATGCGATCGCCTGACCCGGCTGATCAGCGACCTGCTCAACGTCTCGCGCATTGAGTCGGGGCGCGCGCTGGACATGCAGATCAGCGAAGTCAGCATCCATCAGGTCGTGGCGCGCGTTGTGCGCACCCAGCAGCAAGGCACCACGCGTCACCGGCTGGTCAACGAAGTGCCCGAGGACTTCGTTCTCATCGAAGCGGACGAGGACAAGGTCTATCAGATACTCGACAATCTCCTGGGCAATGCGGTGAAATACTCACCGGATGGCGGCACCATCAGCGTCTCCGCCGAGGATGAGGGTGACACGATCCGCATCGACGTCAAGGACCCGGGACTGGGGATCCCGGAACGCCACCGAGACAGCATCTTCGAGCGATTCCACATGGTGGACGACGATGTTGACCACAAAGCGGTGAAAGGCACGGGCATTGGCCTGTACCTGGTTCGCCATCTTGCGAGAGCCCACGGGGGCGAGGTCTGGTTGAGCTGGACGGAAGTGGGTAAGGGGTCACAGTTCTCCGTGCGGCTGCCCAAGGTCCCCAAGACAGAATCGGCCGAGAAGTAGCACTGGGCGCGGCGCAGCTATGCCGCTCCGACCGTACCGCAGGCCCCCGCGTCGGGGGTCTTTGCGTACCCATCGCCCGTCCGGCAAGCGAGAGGGGTGTCTCACCTGAAAGTCGCTATTGCTTCTGATCATGCTGGCTTTGACCTTAAGCAGTTCGTAGTCACGCTCCTGTCCGAGCAGGCTGAAATCGACGAAGTGCAGGACCTTGGGACAGATTCCCACGCCAGTTGCGACTATCCCGACTTCGCGGTGGCCGTTGCCAGGACCGTTGCGTCGGGCGGCGCCGACTGGGGCATACTCATCTGCGGGACCGGTGTGGGCATGTCCGTGGCAGCGAACAAGATCCCAGGGATCGTCGCGGCCCTGTGTGCCGACTGCTACACGGCCCGGATGGCGCGGGAACACAATGATGCCAATATCCTGTGCATGGGCGGCCGCGTCATCGGCCCCGGAGTCGCGGAGGACATTGTGCTCAGCTTCATGCACACGGAACCGATCACGGCCCAGGAGCGCTATACTCGCAGGCGGGAGAAGGTCAGCAGGTTGGATGACCGGACCGCTACCGAGCAGACATGAGCCCGCAGACCCCTGACAAACGTCCCGACTGGGACGACTATTTCATGCAAATCTGCCACGTGGTGGCCACCCGCTCCACCTGTCTGCGTCGTAAGGTGGGGGCGATCCTGGTCAAGGATCGGCGCATCCTGACAACCGGGTACAACGGCCCGCCCAAGAAGCTGCCCCATTGCGCGGAACTCGGGGGCTGTTACAGGGAGAAGCTTGGCATCCCCAGCGGGCAGCGTGTCGAACTGTGCCGGGCCGTGCATGCCGAACAGAACGCCATCGCCCAGGCAGCGGTGCACGGGGTTGATCTCGAGGGCGATATCACCTGCTACTGCACCACCCAGCCCTGCGTGACGTGCGCGAAAATGCTGGTCAACGCGAACGTGAAGCGCATCGTCTACGAGGGTGACTATCCGGACGAACTGGCGCTGGAGATATTCAAAGCCGCGGGGGTTGAGCTCTGCCGCCGCCCGGGGCCTTCGGAGGATGACGACTAGGTCGATGGAGCCGCTCATCTCGGGCCTCGGGGCCCTCGTACTTGCCCTGGTCCTCACTCCCCTGTGGATCCGCGTCGCGCCTCGTCTGGGCGCCATGGATTACCCGCGGGGAAGGCACAAGCACAGACAGCCCACACCGACCGTGGGCGGGATCGCCATATTCCTAAGCACATGGGCGGCCGTGATCGCCGTCACCGGCTGGCCGCTTCCGCACCCCCTCGTGGGGCTGATGATCGCTTCCGCGCTCCTCGTGTGCATGAATATCTATGACGACACGCGGGGCCTGCCTCCCGCGGGCCGTCTTCTGGTGCTCATTGCGCTTGCCGGCGTAGCGTATGCCTGGGGCGTTCGCATTGAGGGGCTGACCAACTTCTTCGGTCTGTTCGGCGAAGGCCAGTGGGTGCAACTCGGCTGGTGGTCAGCGCCGCTCACGATCTTCTGGATCGTGCTCATCACCAATGCCATGAACTGGCTGGATGGCATTGACGGCCTGGCGGCAGGCGTCACGGGCATCTCCGCCCTGACCCTCGCCATCATGGCCGGCTTCGGCCCGGAGTTGGGCCCATACCCGCTCATCGCGGTCTTTGCATCGGCGCTGTTCGGCTCCTGCGCCGGCTTCCTGCGCTACAATTTCGCCCCCGCGCGGGTCTTCATGGGTGACACCGGGGCGATGTTCCTTGGCTTCACGCTGGCCTGCCTGTCAGTCATGGGCGCATTCAAGTTCCCCACCGCGGGAACTGTCATTCTTCCGGTGCTGGTGCTGGGCGTGCCTTTGTTCGACTCCACCACGGCGATCATCAAGCGCCTGCTCAAGGGCAAGAACCCGCTGGTCGGCGACCGCAACCACATCCACCATCGGCTCGTGGACCGTGGGATGAGCGTGCCCCAGGCGGCCCTGGTGATCTACGCATTCTCGGGCATGCTGTGTCTGGCTGCCCTCTGGTTGTGGTCCAAGTGATCCCCCTGAAGATAGCGCTGGTATTCGGAACTCGCCCGGAAGCGGTGAAACTCGCCCCTGTCTACCAAGAACTGCGCAAGCGCGGCGACCGCTTCAATGTTGAGGTCATCGTCACTGGCCAGCACCGTGAGATGCTGGACCAGATGCTGCGGGTTTTCGACATGTTCCCGGACGTTGACCTGGACATCATGGCGCCCGAGCAGACCCTGGCGCAGATCACCACGCGGGCACTCACCCAGCTTCAGGAGGTCTTCGCCGAGCGAGCGCCGGACCTGGTGCTGGTTCAGGGCGATACCGCCACTTGTTTCGCAGCCGCCCTTGCGGCGTACTATGAGAAGATCGCTGTCGGCCACATCGAAGCCGGTCTGCGCACCAACGACCGCTACTCCCCCTTCCCCGAGGAGATGTACCGGCGGCTCACCGATCAGCTGTCCGAACTGCATTTCCCGGCAACTCACCGCTCGCGCCACAATCTGCTGGGCGAGGGAACCAGCATCGACTCCATTTTCGTGACCGGGAACACCGTGGTCGATGCCCTCTACACCGTGATGGACCGCGGCCCAGGCCTGGACAAGACCGACCTGCACTGGGTCAAGGACATCGAGGGGCGCGTCTGTCTGCTCACGGCGCACCGGAGAGAGAACCTCGGGGTGCCGCTGACCCGCGTCTTCCTTGCCGTGAAGCAGCTTGTGGAGACGTTCTCGGACCTCAACGTGATCTTCCCGGTCCACAAGAACCCCAAGGTCCAGCGGGCGGCCCAGGAGATTCTGGGCTCTTCGGAGCGAGTGGTCCTGTGTGAGCCGGTGGATTATCTGACCTTCGTGGCGCTCATGGATCGGGCGGATATCATTATCACGGACTCCGGCGGCGTACAGGAGGAGGCGCCGGCGCTGGGAGTGCCGGTGCTGGTGGTTCGCGAGACCACGGAGCGCCCTGAGGGTGTCGAGGCCGGGGTCGCCCGGCTCGTGGGCACCCAGACCGAGGACATCGTGGCCGGCGTGAGCCAGATCCTGCGCAATCCCGGCGAGTACCGACGAATGGCGTCCATCGGCTGCCCCTATGGCGACGGCAGGGCAAGCGCGCGAATCTGTGACGCAATCGAGTACTTCTTCCACCTGCGTGATACCCGTCCCGCGGAGTTCGAGTGGCACCCCAGAGACGTCGAAGGCAGCCATCAGGACGACGGGGCTCCTGAGGAGTAGGACGTCGGAGCTCGGAGCAGCAGACGCATGGAACAATGGACGACACGGCGGATCGTCATTCTCACGCTCACCGTGGGCACGGTGCTCTACCTGGTGTACTACGTGCCGGGAGCGATCGCCCACTTCGTGGGGCGCATCTGGGATGTCGTGGTCATCCTGGTGCTGGCCACGGCCCTTGCGTTCCTCATGGCCGGGCCGGTTGAACTCATCAGCCGCCTACGCATTCCCCTGCCGGTCCGCACCCGCCGCGCAATCGCCACCGTCCTGGTCATGGCTGGGCTCGTCTATCTCGGCTGGATGCTCACGGTTCTGACAGCCAGCCAGATGGTTGGGGAGCTTGAGGGGCTCGTAAGCATTGCGAAGAGCTGGCTCATCCAGGCGCCCGGTCAGTTGCAGGCGTGGCTGGCCAGGTACGACGCCCAGCTGCCGCCGGGCCTCATCGAGGCCGCCACCGGAACGGTCGCCCAATGGACCCAGGACCTTCTTCAGTACCAGTTCGGATTCGCGAAAGGCGCTCTGCTGCGGGGCTGGTACCTGGTTGAGCTGCTCATCATCCCGGTGCTCGCCTTCTACTTCCTGGTGGACAGCGCCACGCTGCGCGCTGGGACTCTCTATTTCACCCCTTCGCAATACAGGCAGTTCGCGGGCCGCCTGATGGACGATGTCGCTCGACTCCTGCACAGCTATGTGCGGGCCCAGGTGCTCCTGTGCATGCTCAAGTCGATCCTGGTGGGACTGGTGCTCTACCTCTGCGGGGTCAACATGTACCTGACCCTCGCGCTCATCGCCGGGCTGTTCCGGATGGCGCCCGTGGTTGGTCCCCTGGTGGCGGGGATACCGTGTGTTGGCGTGCCTTTGCTGCAAAACGGTCTTTCGGTGGGCCTGATCGTGCTCGCTTTCTACGCCCTGCTGATCTTCCTGGACGGCAAGCTCATCACACCCGTGGTCCTTGCTGAAAGCGCCACGCTGCACCCCGTGGTCGTGATCGTGAGCCTGCTGTTGGGGTACGAGTTCATGGGGGTGCTCGGGCTGCTGGTCGCAGTCCCGGTTGCCGGTATCGTCCGCACCGTTTACATCCATTACCAGCAGACTTTCCTCGGCGCCGAGCCGCCGCCCGGCCCCGTCGCGCCTGACGCCGCCTGACGTGACATCAAAGCAGACCAGAGGTTGCATTGCATGAACATGGCGCAGGCGCTGATCCTGGCCCTTATCCAGGGCGCCACCGAGTTTCTCCCCGTATCGAGTTCCGGACACATGGCCCTGGGGGGCAAGCTGGTCGGGTTGCCCCAGGCCCCCCTGGATTTCGTGGTTGCCACCCACTTCGGCACGCTGCTTGCGGTCCTGGCCTACTACCGCCACGACCTGCTCGCCATGCTCCGGGCCGTATTCGCCCCGAAAAGCGGCGATCCGGAAAGCGACGATGCCCCCTCACCCGCGGATTACCGGCGGCTCTTCGGGAATCTGATCCTCGCCAGCATCCCCGCAGCCATCGCCGGTGTCCTGTTGGAGGACCACATCGACGCCGCTTTCGGCGATATCCGTCTCGTCGGGCTTGCGCTCATCGTGACCGCAACGCTGCTCGCCGTAAGCTCTCGTCGCAATGGGCCTTTGGACCTGCGCGAGACGACATGGAAGCACGCTCTGCGTGTGGGCGTGTGGCAGGCGATTGCACTTGTCCCGGGCATCTCGCGCAGCGGCTCCACCATCGCAGGAGGGCTGCTGAGTGGCTTCTCGCGGCAATGGGCGCCGCGTTTCGCGTTCCTCATGTCCATCCCGGTGGTGCTTGGCGGCACTTTCTTTGAGGCCCGCAAGCTCTTCAGCGGCGGCATGGAAGCGGGCTTCGACCCGGTCATCTACGGGGTTGCGACACTGGTCGCGGCAGTGGTCGGATACCTGTCGATTCTCCTAGTAATCGATAGCGTGCGCAGGGGAAATCTGCTATACTATGGCGCGTATTGTCTGGCGGTGGGCCTCGTGGCCATCGCCACTGGTTTCTTCGTAACCCCGTAAGCCGGTTCGGCCGGGGCCCAGCGGCTCCGGCTGGTCTTCTGACTGGTTGGCGTGGTTGCGAGAGAGCCGGTGGGGAAGGGCATAACCCGCCGATTCATCAGCCTAAAGCATAGGGAGGAAACCGTCGTGCATACCATGGAGCTTACGGCGTTTGAGACTGGGGCCCTGGTCTTCACTCTCTTCGCCGCCATCGCGGGCCTTGCATTCGCCCTGGACTTGCGAAGGAAGGTCACAGCCCTTCCCGAGGGCACGGACAAGATGAAGTCCATCGCTGCGCAGATTCAGGAAGGCGCCATGGCCTACCTGACCCGGCAGTTCAAGACCATCATGTACCTCGTCGTCGTGCTGTTCGTCGTTCTTATCTTCACCGCTGGTGAGGACATCGGTCTGGGCTTTGCACGTGGCGTGGCCTTCCTGCTTGGCTGTCTCGCTTCCGGCGCAACCGGCTACATGGGTATGACCCTCGCCGTCCGCGGCAACGTCCGCTGCGCCAATGCCGCGCGCACCAGCCTCAAGGATGCCTTCGGCGTGGCGTTCAACTCCGGCGCGGTGGCCGGGATGTTCACCGTCACCATGGGCCTCGTGGGCGCGACCATCATCTTCTGGATCTACAAGGAACACGCCACCGACGTTCTGCTGGGCTTCGGTTTTGGCGGTTGTCTCCTGGCCCTGTTTATGCGAGTCGGCGGCGGCATCTACACCAAGGCCGCTGACGTGGGCGCTGACCTGGTTGGCAAGGTCGAGGCCGGGATCCCCGAGGACGACCCCCGCAACGCCGCAGTTATCGCCGACAACGTGGGTGACAATGTTGGCGACTGCGCCGGTATGGCCGCCGACATCTTCGAGTCCTACGAAATCACCCTTGTGGCTTCCATGATCCTCGCCCTGGCCCATGCCGGGACCGGTGACCACGCGGACTGGCGCAAGGCCACCGTCTGGATCATGTATCCGATCATGGTCCGCGCCATCGGCGTCCTCACATCCATCGCGGGGATCATCATCGCCCGCATGAAGTCCGAAGATGAGCACCCGCTCAGTGCCATCACCCGCGGCTTCGTCTGGTCGGCCCTTGCTTCCGCCGTCGGCTTCTTCCTGATCGCCGTCCTGTATGTGGGCAACCCCACCATCGGTGACCCCGAGAATGCGATGAAGCTTTTCTGGGCCACCATTTCCGGTCTGGTCCTCGCGGTCGCGATGTACAAGCTGACCGAGTACTACACCTCCTCCGAGTTCAGCCCCGTCAAGAGCATTGGCAAGAGCACCCAGACCGGCAGCGCCACCACCATCCTCGGCGGGTTCGCGGAGGGTCTGGAAAGCTCCGTCTACGCACTGCTCGTGGTCTGCGGCTGTCTCTTCTTCTCGATCCTGGTCTTCGGCCGCGACGCGTCGGCTGTTGACATCCTCTATGGCGTCTCCCTGTGCGGTCTTGGCATGCTGACCACCACCGGTGTCATCATCTCCATGGACACCTTCGGCCCCGTTGCCGACAATGCCCAGGGCATCTCCGAGATGGCTGCCATCGAGGATAACTCGCAGAACGTCGAGCTTCTCGACGCTGTGGGGAACACCACCAAGGCGGCCACCAAGGGTATCGCAATCGCCTCCGCGGTTATCGCGGCAGTGTCGCTGTTCGGCTCCTACCTGTCCAAGGTCGCGGGAGCCGTTGCCGGCACCGGTGGCGCGGCTGAGTCCATCGACGCCGCCGCCCTGGCCCAGTATCACATCAACATCGATACCCCAGTCGTCTTCATCGGCATGCTGATCGGTGGCGCCATGCCCTTCCTGTTCAGCTCCATGACCATCCGTGCCGTGGGGCGCGCGGCCTTCGAGATCATCAACGAAGTCCGCCGGCAGTTCCGGGAGATCCCCGGCCTGATGGAGGGCAAGGAAGGCGTCCTGCCCGAGTCCGGAAAGGTTGTGGACATCTGCACCGCAGCCGCGATCCGCGAACTCGTGGCCCCCGGTCTCCTGGCAGTCCTGACTCCCGTGGTCGTAGGCGCTTGGCTCGGTTGGGAAGGTCTGGGCGGCTACCTGGCCGGCATCATCGTCACCGGGCAGCTCATGGCGGTTCTCATGTGCAATGCCGGAGGTGCGTGGGATAATGCCAAGAAGATGATCGAGGACGGCGCATACGGTGGCAAGGGCTCCGATGCCCATAAGGCGGCCGTCGTGGGCGACACTGTCGGCGACCCCTTCAAGGACACCGCCGGCCCGGCTCTGAACCCGCTCATCAAGGTCATGAACGTCGTCGGTCTGCTCGTC
>JAGPGE010000108.1 GCA_018056145.1 Armatimonadota bacterium | reverse complement strand
GGGCCTGTGTTTCGGCGCGCCGCTGGAGGGCGTCGTGTGGGCCGAAGACAAGACCTGCACGGTGAACCTCGACGGCGCCAGCCTGTATGAGCGCTTCATGGACCTTTACCGCGACCTGGGCTACCCAATGCCGGTGATTCTTCTGTCCGACAGTGGGCAGTCGGCGGCGAGTCTCGACCAGAAGTACGCGGTGGACAGCGAAGAGTGGGGGCAGCGCTACAAGAACTTCTGGATCGCGATGCAGGCCATCCACCGCGAGCACAACTGGCCGGAAGTCATTGTGCAGCCGGTGGATGAGCCCGGATGGCAGGACCAGGCGGCCCGTGACCGCAATCTGCGCTGCCTGAAGCTGCTCAAGCAGATCCCCGGAATGCGCACGGAGCAGGACGGGCCGGGGGACTCCTACTTCCACCACGAAGCCGGGCCCTGGGCGGATGTCTGGAACTATAACGGCGCGATCTCGGACCGCGAGACCGTGCGCAAGGCCCAGGCCGACGGGCACATCATCACCCTGTACAACTGCGACGTGGAATCATACCGGCCCGAAGTGGACCGCTACGTGGCCGGCTGGTTCCAGCTGGCGGCGGGGGTCAGCGGCTGCTACAACTGGGCGTATATCTCCTACAACGGCAGCCCGTATGATGATCTCGACCACAAGACCGGCACTTGGATGCACGTCTACCCGCCCTATCTGAACGAGCCGGGCGGCCCTTCCACAGGCTGGATCGGCACCCGCGAAGGCGTGGATGACTACCGCTATGTCTACACCCTGAAACAGGCCATCGCCCGTGCCCGGCTGCTTGATGAAGAGGGCGCGCGCATCGCCGCGGACAAGGCGGAAGCGGAGCTTGCGGCGATCATCGACTCCCTGGACTACTCGCCGCGGGTGCGCTCCGCGGCGCGCTGGACCGAAGAGCGCGCGGGCCAGGGCGGGGACAAGATCATCAGCGGAACCCTGAAGCTCCCCAACGGCTGGGAGCACGGCGAGTACGAGAAAGCCCGCTGGCGCGTTGCCCGAGCGACGCTGGACCTCTTGGCCGCTCTCGGAGAACTCACGGCGGAGGTCAAGGGTGATTCGGCGGACAGCGAGCCCATTCCCCTTGTCTCCTCGATGCGCTGGCTGGACCCGCCAAGCGCCAAGACTTCCCAGGCGGCCCCGAAGGTGGACCGGCAGGTGAGCATCCCCGTTGCGCAGGGGGCGCCGGTCTTGGATGGCGTCCTGGAGGACGGCTTCTGGGGTACGGCCGTGGTGCTGGAGCCTTTCGCCCTGGCCACGGGCATTGGCAAACCGGAGATGCCCACTGATGTGCGGGCCGTTTCCGACGGCCGCAACCTGTACCTGGGCATTGTCTGCCACGAGGACAAGATGGACTACCTCACCGCCGGCATCACCCAGGAAGGCGGGCCAGTCTGGCAGGATGACTGCATTGAGGTCTTCGTGGACGGCAACCTGGACCGCACCACCTTCCGGCAGATCATGGTCAACTCCCTGGGCGTGCAGGCGTGGAACAATACCGCGCAGGCCCGTTGGACGGCGAAGTCGAAGGCCGCGGTGAAGCGCGAGCGGGACCGCTGGACGGTGGAGCTGCTGGTGCCCCTGGCGGACCTGGGCATCACGGGCTCCCAGTTCGGGTTCAACGTCTGCCGGGAGCGCCGGCCCATGGAAGTCATGGAGCTGTCCTGCTGGTCGCCCACCGGCGGTAGTTTCGGTGCACCGGAACGCTTCGGGCTGGCCAGTCTCGGGCAGGCGTGGATCGGCGCACTCAGCGTGCCCGAGGCGAAGCTGGGCGCCAACTCCTTCAGCACGACTGTGCTGAACCAGACCAACGCCGCGGTGACACTATCCGCGGTGCTCCTGGAACGCCGCGGCGAGAAGGTCTCCCAGCGCACGCTGCAGGAGAAAATCGAGCTTGCGCCCGGCGGGAAGATGGAGCGCACCTGGCAGTACGAGGTGGCAGGCGAGCAGGCCCCGACACTGACCCTGCGCCTCCTGTCCGCGGACGGCAAGACCGTGGCGGAGCGCAGCTTCACGCCGTCGGTGCTTGCGCCGTTGGGAATGCGGGTGCGCCCGCGGACGTACTACCTGTCCGAGAACCTGGCCGACGCCTCGCTGGAGATCAACCTGAGCAGCGACCTGGCGCGGGATTCCGGTCTCACGCTGGCCATCTACGAGCCGGCGAGCGGGGAGATCATTCGCCACCAGCGGATAGCGCCAATCGAAAAGGGCCGCCTGCAGGTGACGCTGGACCTGCGCGGCCTTCCGGAAGGCGGCTACGAAGCGTGGGCCTTGCTGGACGGCCCGGACGGGACGCGCATCGCCGAGGAGATCACGACACTGGTCCGCCTGCGCGGGCCCTTTGATTAGTCGCTGAAAGGAGGCAGGCGGCGCGATGATCACACGGTTGGCTGCCTGGGGGTACAAATGCCTGGCCGATGTGGACGTGCGCGTCGGCCCCTTCAACATATTGGTGGGCCCCAACGCCACCGGCAAGAGCACCTTTCTCGACGTGCTTGGACTGCTGTCAGATGCGCTCCAGCGAAACGGGGACATCGACGCGGCAATCCGCAGCCGCGCCCGCACTGTGCGCGAACTGGTCTGGCAGCAATCACAGGACTGGTTCGATCTGGCTGTCGAGGCGCGGTTGCCCGACCATCTGCGGAAAGCATGGAGTGGGCAATCCGCGTGGGAATCGGTGGCGTACCGGGTACGCATGGGTATCGGGGCGGATGGGGCGACGCAGGTGAAGGAGGAGCGCGCATTCGGGGCGCCCACGAGAACGATGAATGGTGTGCAGTTGATAGATCAGCAACCGCTTTTCGATCTTTCGCAGCAGCGGGATCCCATCATGGAAGGGCTTCCGCCAGAGGGTTCGCACCAACTGCTAAGGCGACTTGGCACGGGCGCCAGTCAGTTCCAGGCAACGGGTGGGGGCAAGGGAAAGTGGCCGTACAAGCCCAACGCCACCCATCTGGCGCTCGCAAGCACCCCCGAGGACCCCGACAAGTTCGCCGTCCTCCTCTGGCTCCGTGACCTCCTCCGAGACCGGGTGCGGTTCCTGCATCTCAACAGCACCGAAATGCGCAAGCCCTGCCGGCCTGATGCGCCGCGGGAACTCCAGGCGGATGGTGGGAATCTGCCCATAGTTGCGGCGCGCCTGAGGGACACCGCGCCGGACCGGTTCCGATGGTGGCAGGACCATGTTGCCGGGGTACTGGGCGGGCTCAAGGAGCTGCGAGTGGAGGAGCAGGCCCACGACCGCCACCTGTACCTGAGTGCGGTATATGAGGGCGGCCCGCCGGTGCCTTCGTGGCTGCTTTCCGACGGCACACTGCGCTTCCTTGCAATGACACTCATCGCCTACCTGCGGGACACCGACACGATCTACATCATCGAGGAGCCCGAGAACGGCATCCATCCGCGCGCGCTGGAAGCAGTGATGGACTCCCTGTCATCGGTGTACGAAGGACAGGTCTTTGCGGCGACCCATTCGCCGCTTGTCGTAGGTCTGTCAAAGCCCGAGCACCTGCTTTGCTTCGACCGCAATCCAGACGGGTCCACGGCAGTGATCCCGGGGAATGAGCACCCCGCCCTGCGCGACTGGAATCGCAGCGTCTCGCTGGCTGATCTGTATGCAGCGGGGGTTCTCGGATGAGAGAACAGGATGTGCTGGACCTCGTGGTGGTTGTGGCTGACAGCCATGCGGAGAGGGCGCTTCAGACGATCCTGGAGCAACGCCACAAGTCTGTCCCGATGCGACCGATTACCTTTGCTTTGCTCCGTTGTCCCGGCAATGATCCGCAGGCCCGAGTCAAGGGCCCAGACTTCCTGCGCGAGTACCAGCGCCGAGCGCGCCACGGTCTGATCGTCTTCGACCGTGAAGGATGCGGGCAGGAGAGCAGCACTGCTGAGGAACTGGAGCAGGAACTTGAGGCCCGGTTGGCCCAAATCTGGGGTGATCGCGCGGCCGTTGTGGTCATCGACCCTGAGCTGGAGTCGTGGGTCTGGGCTGGTCGGTCGCAGATCCAGAGCGAACTCGGACTGTCTGGGGAAGGCCTGCGAGCCGTCTTGGGTGGCTTCGAGATGGGTCTCGAAGGCAAGCCGTGCCGACCCAAGGAAGCTTTCGAGGAAGCGCTCAGGAGGGCCCAACGCCCGGCCTCAGCGGCATTGTACGGTAAGCTTGCAGAGACGATAGGCCTCAAAGAGTGCGGAAACCGGTCTTTCACGAAGTTGAGGGACTGCCTGAACCGATGGTTCCCAGTTGATGACCGCACGGAAAGTGTGTGATAAGCATCTTGCCCATCCCGCCTGTTCCCGCGGACCCGCCGGAGGCTGTGCCGGGTGAGTGGACGGCGCTCCTGGAGGAGTTGCCGGACACCGGTCAGGCCATGATTCTCGGGCCCCCCGATACCGGCAAGAGCACTCTCGCGTGGTGGCTGGCGCGCGAACTCGACATGCCCGCGCCCCGTGCGGGGCAGGCGAGGGGCGTGGCCATCGTGGACTCGGACGTGGGCCAGTCGCGCATCGGCCCACCGGCAACCGTCGGGATGCACGTGCTCGGAGACCGGGGTTGCGCGTTCTACTTCGTGGGGACGGTGTCGCCCAACAGGCGGCCCGCGAGCATGGTCCGGGCTACCCTCGCTGCGTGCCGGGATGCGACGGCGCGCAAGGTCGCCTGGACGGTGGTGGACACCACCGGGTACGTCACCGGCGACGTGGGCGTGGCGATCAAGACCTCGAAGATACGCCACTTGCGCCCCCTGCACATTGTCACGCTGGGGCCGGCTGACATACTCGCCCCGATCCTTGACGGGTTCCGAGAAGACCCTCAGGTGACCCTCCACCCGCTCCCTGTCCCCGCGGCGGCGCGCTGCAAGACCATGGCGGCCCGGTGCCACTGGCGGCAGGAGGCTTTCGCAACATGGCTGGCGCGGGCGGAGCTTCACTGGATCCGCGCGACGGAGCGGGACTTCGTCAATGCACCCGCGCCGGAGCTGTTCGCAGGATCGCCCAAGTGCGCCGAGGAACTCCGGGGGCTGCTGGTGGGGTTCAGTGATGCCGGCGGGAGAGGCATCGCGCTGGGGCTGCTGCACACCTATGATTTCCGCCAGAACCAGGCCCTGATACGCTGCCCCGAAGCGGCGGCCAAAGCCCCGCGGGTAGAGTTCGGGTGCATGAGGCTGGAGCCGGACGGGACGCAGATCAGCGCCAGGACCGGCCGGCGCGCCGCGAGCCAGGAGTAATCTTGCACCACATGAGCAGGTGAGCGACATGCTTGAGAAGCAGTTCGTCGAGGACCTGGTGGAGAATGCCCGGGTCCATTCGGCTTTCGCGGTGAAGGAAAAGAGCCTCGTCGCCTTCCGCAGCAAGCCCGGGAAGTTCCTGAACCTCGTGCTCACCGACCGCACGGGGGAGATCACCGCGCGGGTCTGGGACCACGCCGAGGAGATGGCGGAGACCTTCGAACCGGGTGATGTGGTGGTGGTGAAGGGCGCGGTGCAGGATTACCAGGGGCAACTGCAGCTCATCGCCTCACAGGTGACGCCAGCCGCGATCGATGAGTATGACATGGAAGACCTCGTACCCACCGCGGGCCGTTCGCGCGAGGAGCTTGAGCGCTGGCTGGACGCCACTATCGAGCGCGTCGTGAACCCCGATCTGCGGGCGCTGCTGGACGCGTTCTTCCAGGAGCCGGGCTTCCGGGAACAGATGGCCACGGCCTTCGGCGCCAGATCACTGCACCATTCATACGCGGGCGGGCTGCTTGAACACACGCTGTCGGTGGTTCAGCTGTTGCTCGCGGCGGCCGAGATTCACCCGGAGATGGACAAGGATCTGCTCATCACCGGCGGCCTGCTGCATGACATCGGCAAGCTGGAGGAGCTTGCGGGAGTCACCGTTGCCGACTACACTGACGTCGGCAAGTTCATCGGACATACGGTTCTCAGCGACCGCATGATCCAGGAGCGCATCCGGAGCATCGAGGGATTCGACCCGCACCTGGCGAACCTGCTGGCGCACATGGTCCTGAGCCACCACGGGGAGCGGGAATGGGGCGCACCCATTACCCCGGCCACCATGGAGGCGTGTGCCCTGCATTACGCGGACAACATGGACGCCCGGGTCCAGGGCTTCAAGCAGGTCATCCAGGCCGGCGCGTCGTCGGAGGCGGAGTGGTCCGAGTACCACCGTTCATACCAGCGCCAGATATACCTGGGGCGCAAGGCGCGCATGCCCTCCGGGCCCGCTTCTGACCAGCCCGATGAGTCTGGCGGCTCCGGCGGCGGCAATGGTGGGCAGTTGGCGTTCTGAGTGCGGGAACGGGTCATGCGCGGCCAACAGGGGGGCTTGCGCAGGGGTCCTGAGGTCCATCTAAGACGAATCTCGATGCTATCCCCTATAGTAGTTGTGGCTGACTGAACCTTCGACTCCAGGCAGCGTCTACGATGACGAACACGGCCGACAACCAGGCTTATCAAACCGCTGCACTCGTCGAGAGAGCGCGGGAGGGCGACTCAAAGGCATTCGCAAGCCTGGTGGACCTTTACAAGGATCGCATCTACACGTACGTCCTGCGGATGTGCCACGACCCGGATGAGGCCGCCGACATCGCTCAGGACACCTTCTTGCGGGCATTTCAGTCGCTGCCTAATTTCCGTGGAGCATCCAGTTTCCAGACATGGTTGTACCGTATCGCGAGCAATCTGGTCATTGATTCGGTTCGCCGCAGGCAGCGCCGGGATGACGGCAACGTCTCCCTGGATGCTCCTGTGGACACGGATGACGGTGAAATCGGCAGGCAGCTGCCTGATGAACGCCGCGGGCCCGCGGAACTTGCCGAGAGCGCCGATGTGCGCCGCGAAGTGCTCGAAGCCGTGGCGCAGATCTCGCCCAAGCTCAGACCGGTGCTCGTGATGTACGATCTGCAGGGAATGAGTTACCAGGAGATTGCTGAGATCCTGGGTTGTCCGCTTGGCACCGTGAAGAGCCGTCTGTTCAATGCACGCAACCAGTTGAGAGAGCTTCTCGAGGAGCGTCAGCTTCTCTGATGCGCCGCGACCGCTGTCCGGGGATGAGAGACATGAAGTGTACAGAATGCAGGCGTCTCGCCGCTACAACTCGCAAGCATGAACGCACCGCGGCTGAGGCCGAGAAACTCGCGGCCCACACGCTCAAGTGCGTCGACTGCGCCGAGTATGTGCGCGAGATGGAGGCCATCCAGGGGCTCCTCAGGTCGGTTGGCCAGGAGGCCGCCCCTGATGATTTCGCTTCCATGGTGATGAAGCGTGTTGAGCGCGAGAGTGTGCCTGCTCACTCGGGGTGGTTTGAGCGGCTGTTCGGCACGCTGCGCGCGCCCAGTCCCGTGATCCCGCTGCGCCAGGCGGTCTCCGTGGCCGCTCTGGTTCTCATGCTCGCGTCCGCGGGGATGCTGGTCATGTACGAGCGCGAAAACTCAGGGACACCGGCTCACGGAACCGTGACCGTTGCCGAAGGCGGCAGCGCGATCCAAGGCGATGCCGAGTTCGTTCAGGAACTCGTGCGCCGCCATCAGACCAGCGACACCATCCAGCCCGTGCCCGAGGACGAGGGCATGCGTCTTGTCAGCTATTGATGTCTCAGGAGGCGTTCCGGGCCGGGGTCCGCAAGACCCCGCCCCGCTAGTCATGAGATCCCCAAAGATTCCGCAGCCCCGGTTCACCAGATTGCTGCCCACGGTTTTCGCGGCTGTCGCGCTCATTGCGACCGACGTGATCTGCGCCGTGCCGGCCTGCGCGGAGAACCCCTTTGACCTTCTCAGGCAGGCGATCAAGGCCGACGGCAATGTGCGCTATGAGGCGCGGGTGGAGATCGTCTCCAGGGAGGGCGGGGTAACCGGCGGGACGGTTGTGCAGCGAATTCTTAAGGACAGCGCCAACAGGCACCGCACGGAGGTCATCGCGCCGCCCCAGCTTGTGGGCCGTCTGATCATCAGCGACGGGGAAACCGAATGGGAGTTTCACCCGCGGACCCGGCTGGTTCACCAGCGCAAGATGCGCCCGCTGTCTGAGGTCCAAAGGCTGAAGCTTGAGCAACTCGACCTCGTAAGCGACAGCCTGCGCCTGACCTACCAGGGCATCGCGACCGTTGCGGGCCGGCCGTGCGATGTGGTCAGCATTCGCCCTCAGGGCGACAAGGTTACGCGCAAGCAGGTGTGGATCGATCAGAAGACCCACATTGAGCTGCGATGGGAACGCTACGATCCCTCGGGGCGTCTCACGACGCGCTGGACCGTGACAAGCATCGATTTCTCGCCGCCAACGCCGCCCGGAGCGTTCACCTTCACTCCTCCCAAAGGCGTCAAAGTCTGGAAAATCCCGGCGGCCGAACGCATGTCTCTCGCGGAAGCAGAGAAGCGCATCGGGTTCAAGGCGGTGCTGCCCAGCTACATCCCGCCTGGATACGCGTTCCATCGCAGCGACGTGGGAATCACCGTTCGCGGCGGTCGCAGTGCCCTGTGGCTGCGCTATCTCAACGGTGTGGACAGCTTCTCGATCTTCCAGTCCCAGCGTCTCAAGGCGCGACCGGGGCCCATGCCGGGGGCCACATACTGGGAAGCGGGCGGCTATTCGTTTCTGCTCGTGGGCCGGCTCTCGTCGCGGGAGCGGCAGAAAATAGCCGATTCCGTGAATCCCTGAGGTGTTACATCATCTGGTACGCCTGACCTGCGGACAGGCGGCGGGATCGCTAAAGGCAGCAAGGGGGCGGGCCGATAGATGAGTCATAGAGGCCCGCGGGGGCTGACTGGAGGTGCAAGGCGATCTGATGAAGATTGACACGAGCATGGTGGCTGCGGGTGGCGGTGTTGCCGCCGGGAAGGTATCGCTCCGCCCCACCGAAGGGCTGGCCGCAACAAGCCCGGGGACTGTGGGGCAGGCCACCGCGAAGGCCGATGCGGCGGATCTGAGCCAGACCGCGCGGGATGTCTGCGTCGCCCAGAAGGCGCTGGCAGCCACTCCCGATGTGCGCGAGGACAAGGTGGCCGAGCTGAAGCAGAAGATCGCGGAGGGGACCTTCGAGGTGAATGCCGACCTCATCGCGGACAAAATCATCGAGGGCGGCCCGTAGCCATCCGAAGACAGTAGCGCGACGAAAAGACCGGGCGGAGATCTCCGCCCGGTCTTTGACTCCAGCCCTGCCATTGCCTGACTTCAGTTGTCATTGACAGGCGGTGCAGGCGCCGGGCAGGCTGCGGAGGCCCCGGGCTGCGCCGGAGACGTTCCAATGGCCTTGCGGGTCACGTCGAAAACCGTAAGGGCAACCATCACGCGGTCGGCCTGATAGCGGGCGTCGTCGACGCTGTGCATGAGTTTCAGGCCAGACTCAATGCGGCGCCGCGCCGTTGACGGGATGTCCTCCAGCTTCGTCACAGGGACGACGGTCACGCCTGCCGGATCCACGAAAGGCCGGGCGATAGCCTCCTGCTTTGCCTTCCGGCAACCGGGGCACTGCCCGCCCTCCGGGCACTTGCCTGGCGCGTGGGGCGGCACGGAGACAGCCTTGCCTTGCGCCTGGTTCACAACGCCCTGAAGAATGTCATCATACAGCGTGGCCACGAGATTCGGCAGTTCCTTCTCGAAGAGCTCGTCGCTGCAGGCGCGGGTCAGGAGCAGGTGGTCCAGCACCACCGCGACCATCGCCCAGTCCCGGGTCGGAATCTCGGTGACCTTCGGCTTTGCCGGCGGCGTGTAGTTGCTGATCGGCCCGGTGGCGACGGGCTTGCCCTTGCCCATGCGGATGCAGGGCTCGGCAAGCGGGAAGAGGCGCTCGAAATTGGCCTTCCACGCCTTGGCCAGATCCATCTGGCTCATGCCCCGACCGGCGACGTCGGAGGCGTACACCTTGGTCAGCAGGGTCTTGCCGATGTAGATCGCGGGCTCCTGCCCGGAGATGATGTACATCTTCGGGCGCCCCACGTCCTCCACCGAGATCGCCTGTGACACCTGCTTGTCGATATACGCCACTCGCTCAAAAACGCTGCTAAAGGGTCCCGGCGAGGTGATCTTTGCCGCGACCTTGTTGGCGAGGATCACGTAGTCCTGACACGATCCCACCCCCTGGATCGCCAGAATCGCCAGCAGACTCAGGGCTACGACGACAGTGCTGCGCATTACGCTCCAACCTCCGTGCCATGGTTTCGCGGTATAGACCGCGAGTGCTTTGTCTCCCCCATTTCGACACCCCAGCAAGGCGTGTGTTTCGCTGGCCGCGACCTGCCCCGGCAGAGCGCTGCGCCGCTACCGCCCGGACAGGTGGCGGTCGAAGAACTCCGCGATCAATTTGTCGATCTCAGCAGCGCCCGGTTCGATGGTCGGGCCGAAGAACCCGTGCCCCGCGCCCTTGACTGGGACAAAGGTCACATCCGCTCCCACTTTCCGCAGAGCCTCGTCCAGAATCTCCGACTGGTTGAAGGGGACCGTGGGGTCCTCGGTGCCGTGCAGAATCAGGAACGGCGGCTCATTGCCGTCCACGTAAGTCACTGGACTGGCTGCTTTCGCTTTGTCCAGGTTGTCACTGATCAGGCCGCCGATGAGTTGTGCCTCCGGGCAGTCGGGGCGGGTGCGGTCAATGTTGCTGGGCTTGCCCACCATGGCCGGGAGGTCGGACGGGCCGAACATGTCCACCACGCATTGAACCGCGCTGCTGTAGCCCGCATTCCCGGGGCCCTCAAGCGCTTGCACGCCGATGGATGTCCCCAGCAAGGCCACCAGGTGCCCGCCTGCCGACGAGCCCCAAACGCCGATGCGGTCGGGGTCGATGTTCAACTCCTTCGCGTACTTGCGGATCCAGCGAATCGCCGCCTTGCAGTCGTGAATCTGGGCCGGGAAAAGCGCCTCTTGGGACAGCCGGTACTCGATGCTTGCGGTGAAGTAGCCCCTTTGGGCGAGGGGGTAGTTGCGGGATGGGTCGGCGTCCCCCGCGCGCCAGGCGCCCCCGTGGATGAAGACCACCACCGGCATCGGCTCATCGGGCGGCGTCTTCGGGCGCGCGATGTTCATCCGCAAGGCCCGCCCGTCCACGGTGAGGTACGTGACGTTCGGCACCACCTCAACATCCGCGGGTGGCTGCGGGCGTGCCTGCGCCTGCTGAGCCCGGGGCTGCCCCTGCCCTGGCTGGGCAAGGCACGAGCTCGCAGCAAGGGCAAGGGAG
>JAGPGE010000839.1 GCA_018056145.1 Armatimonadota bacterium | reverse complement strand
ATGCCCATCGGGTTCGACACGGAGGGGTTCATTGCAGGCGCGGTGCCGTCGGGAGTCATCGCCGAGGGCATCCGCTTGTTCCCCGGGGAGCAGCGGCGCGTTCGCCTGCCGCGCGAAGATGGCTACATGCAGGCCCGGGCCCTCCGGGTGCTTGCCGGAACCGGCCCGCTCATGCGCGAGGCCCGGGCGAACCTGCCCCAACGGTGCGGCCTGCGCGTCGAACCCGCCCACCCCCACCCCGTGATCTACCTGTCGGGCAGGCCGCTGGTGATCGACCTGCGGGCGGCCAATGGGCTTGGCCGCAGCTTCAGCGGCGACCTGCGGGCCGAAGTCGAGCACGCCGATGGTACGCCCATGGGCAGCGCGCAGACACGGCTTGAGCTGGCGGACGGGGCCGATCTGACGCTGGCATTGCCGACAGAAACCTGCCTGGAGTCCGGCAGCTACCGGGTCACAATCACCGCCACCGAAGAAGGGCGCGTGACGGTGCTCAACCGCTTCCGCCTCCATGCCTCGGACGGGAAAGACTGCCGGAGTCTTTGCGACATCGCGGCCGCGTACACGTCGGCACTGGACGACGAATCCTGGCTGATCCCCATGGAACGGGACGGAGTGAACGTGCTGCGCATGGCCGGCGCGGGCAACGCCTACCAGTTCGACAAGATCATGTCCGCCACTCTCGCTCACGGGTTCAAGGCCTGGAACAGTCCGGCGATGTCATACCACTCGGTGTGCGCAGACCCGGCGAAACTGGCCAGGATGAAGCATAATGCCCGGGTTTTCGGCGAGTACATGCGCCACAACCCCGCTGTGGTGGCGCAGACCATCGCGGGAGAGGGGCTGTCCTATCCACCGTGTTACTGCGCTGCCTGCAACGAGGCCTTCCGCGACCACCTGCGGGCGCGGTTCGGGTCGTTGGCGGCGCTCAATGCCGCGTGGGGATCGGGCTACTCGGACTGGGATCAGGTGGAGCAACTGGGCAGCCCGGCCGATGTGGACGAGGCCGCCGAGCGCCTGAAGATCATGAAGGTCGCGATGGAACTGCCCTCGGATAACACCGCTCGCTGGCGCAGGTTGTTCGAACTGGACCGTCCGCGGGCCCTGTGCTGGAAGCGCTGGCATGATGCGGTGCTGGTGGATTGGTACGCGGGCTTCGCCAAGAGCTTCCACGAGACCAACGAGCACCAGGTGGACGTCTGCGAGCAGCCCTGCTGGCCCAATTTCGAGACTCACGTGCTGTTCAGTCTGGGCGAGATCGCGGACCTGGGCGGGATGGACCTTTACCTGCCGGGAGAGATGCCAACCACACTCGGCTACGCGGCCGAGCTGTTCCTGAACTTCGACATGAACGCCTCGATCTTCGCATCCCGGGGCAAGCCGCTGATGGTCCATGAGCTGTACGTCCAGGACAATTCGCCGGAACTCTTGCCCGAGGCCCAGGGCTGGTGGCTGCTGGGACGCGGCTACCCGCTCATGACCTACTTCACCTACAACTATTACTATGAGGGCATCCGCGCCAATCTCCCGCTGGTGTTCGGGCTGTTCGACAAGGACCGCAAGCCCTACCCCACCTACCCCTCCTTCAAGCGGTTCAGCGCAGACATCAAGACCTTCGACCAGCAGTACGACTACCACTCGCTCCAGCCCCGGGAGACCCCCGTGGCGCTCTTCATGGGCGACGACGTGTCCCTCGCGAACAACCTGGAGACCGGCGGAGCAACCTGGGAAGCAGCGGGGGTGCTGGGGCACAATGGCGCATACTGGCTGACCGAGCGCAACGGCCTGCCGGTTGACTTCGTCAATGATGAGGGCCTGGACCGGCTCGCGGGCAAGCGGGTCCTGGTGGTGCCCTGGTGCCACGTGATCCGGGACAGCTCCCTGGAAAAGATCGCCCGGTTCGCGCGCTCCGGCGGCACGGTCATCGTGGACGGTCCACTGGGGCTATTCGACGAGAACTACCGGCCCTACACCCAATTGCCCGGCGGCGGGGAGAAGCGCTGGGGGCTGGCGTTCGACGGCTTCGAGCCCGCTGGAAACACCATCCCGTGCGCTTCCGGTGAACCCGCGCCGGCCCGGGGCGTCGTCACAAATGTGCGCACCGGACGCGGCGAGATCCTCCACCGTGACGAGAACGGCAACCCGGCGGTGGTTCGAGTCCCTCTGGGAAGGGGTCAGGTCTACTGGTTCCTGTCAGCGATTGGGCCCACGCATCGGTCGCGCGTGCCGGGCATTTCCGGCCTGAACCTGTGGCTGGAAGCCCTGCGCGGCGCCGGATTGCAGCCCCAGTGGACCTTCGCGTCGGCGCCGAACCAGGCTGCCGGAGACGAGAGCAGTGCAGGATCGCTGTTCGACGTGAGCATGCGGACCCGGAACGGCAATGAGTTGTTCGTCTTTGCAGTGAGCTTCTTCGCTGCGAGCCAAGGCACGCTGGAGATCGGCGCGCCGAGGGGTTCGTACAAGGCTTTCGATGCCATGACCGGTACGGAGATCGCGCTTGAGTCAGCAGACGGTGCATTGCGGTTGCCCATTGACCTGCCCTCCTT
>JAGPGE010000838.1 GCA_018056145.1 Armatimonadota bacterium | reverse complement strand
GCGCCGCGCACTGGAGCAGGCGGCAGGGAGGTTTCGCCTCTCATTGCGGCACCTGGTGCTGCCCGGCCATATCGACTGCTGCACCGCCGGGGTCGCCCGGACGTTACAGGAGCTGCTTCCGGATGCACCGCTGATGCTGCTGACCCAGTACACGCCCTTCGGGGCAGCAATGCGAGACCCGGTGCTCGGCCGGCACCTTGCGGACGCCGACCGAGACAAGGCTCTTGCGGTCGCCGGGGCGAACAAAGACCTCGTGGAACTGTGGCCCATCGACTGAACACCCGAAGCGGGGCATGACCATGCGCAAGGAACTGGAGATCATCATCCGGCCCGACGGGAACGTGGAGATCCGCACCGTGGGCATCAAGGGAGCCGCCTGCCTGGACGAGGTGAAGCCGATCCAGCAGGCCCTGGGACATGTCATCGACCAGCGACTCACCAGCGAATACTACGAAGAAGAGCAGTCCGTGCAACTCGAAGGGCGCACCGGCGCAGGATACCCACATCGTGATCGGCCCTGACGGAACGGTGCGGGTGCTGGACATGAGCCCCGAACTGCTCGAGGTGGCGCTCCAGCTTGACCCCACAAACCAGCGTCTCCTGCGGTACAAGGCGATGCTGGAGGGCGGGAAGGCTGGCGATCCGTAGCGGACAGACAACGGCCACGGCGTCGCTGGCAAGCCCGCTCAAACATGTGAGCCGGACGTGCCCGCGACGCCCTTGATGCCAGCCTACCGACGACCTTACTCCTCAATTACCACCACGCTGTGAATGTGAACGTGATCCAGCGTCACCGTCAGCACCCCGTCCTCCCAGGACCACTCGAACCCGTCGCCATCAGGCACAACCGTCACTGACTTCGGTTCCTGAGCCATCCTCACCCGCAAGCCCACATCCGGCACCGGCGGCAGGTAGTCCACAATCACCCGGCGAGGCATGAGCATCTCCCCGGCTCCCCGGTTCAGGAGGTTCGCCACGATCTGCCCCGGCCGTCTCCGCAACACCAGTTCCACCTGCGCAGGCGCATCGATCTCCGCCGCCCAGTCGATCCCCAGGTCCGTAACGATGTTGGCGATGAAATCCCGCAGCCACGGGTAATGCCCGGCGAAGTAATTGCGGAAGATCGGCCCGTGGATCGCGGTGATGGTCCCCTTGCCAACGCTCCGGCGCGTGACGATCACTGCGTCCGTGGTGTCCTTGGACGGCTCCTCGTTCACCAGCTTGTACGCCACCGCGACCGTATCCGCTCCCGGCTCAACCGCCTGCCAGTCTCCGTAGACGCCCACGGTACGCCCGTTCACTTCCAGGTAACACGAGCCAGTGTCCGGGTCCAGATCGCCGGACTCATCGACTTCCCGCGGAGTGCAGCCCACGAGTTCCGGCGTCTCGCGGCTGAGGTGCCCGCCGGACAGAACCACGTGCCCGCCACTTTCCGCAAAGGCTTCCAGGAATGCCACCATCTGTGCGCTCAGGCCGTCCTGCTCGGGCGCAACGAGAAGCCTGTAGTCGCAGCCGCGCTCCAGCGCGATCTCCTCCGTGAGGATGTCGGTGGACCGCCCTGTCTCCAGCAGCGCCTGCAGGCTGCCCTCAATCGGGTCCACCGCCGCCGCGTAGTTGAAAAGTGGAGCATTGTGGCGGTAGTAAGTTCCCGCGAGGTGCAGGATCGCGGCTTGCGGGAGGGTCTGGGTCTTGAAGGCAGCCGCCTGTCGCTCGCGGCAGAACTGGGCGACTTCGGCCAGGATATCATGCCGCCAGCCAACCAGCCAGCAGGAGCGCTCCGGCTTCTCGTACAGCATCACCGCGCCGCCGAGAGCCACGACCTCGGCTACTTCCTGCTTCAGGTGCTCTGCGGTCTTCACGGTCCACGGCTGCTCACTCCGCATCTCCCCGGCCTTGCAGAAGTCCCAGGCCATGAGGTCCCAGGTGATCCCCCGCGCGTCGAGGATCCGGCCCTCCAGCGCCGCCCGGTCCGCGCCCCAGATCCAGGTGTAATCGCCGCTCAGGTAGTCCACGGGGGCCGTCGCGGGGTCCGGCTGCCGGATGGTGTACATCCAGTTACTGCAGATGCAGCAGTCCGGCTTCCGTTCGTGGCAGGCATCGGCGTATTCGGTGACATGTTCCACAAACAGATCGCGGTGGAAGCTCAGCCAGGCATCCCAGTTGGCCTGTCCGGCTTCACGGGGGATCTCGGTGATCCCCGTCCGTTTCGCGAACTCCTGGATGCAGTCGTCGCAATAGCACGGCGCGGACGCCCAGTTTTCGCCGTCCACCCAGAAACCGTCCACATCGTACTCATCGATCAGTTCCAGCATCTGCGGGATCATCAACTCGCGCCGGTACCCGCTGAGCGGGCAGGTATTGTTGGGGTCGCGGCTGCCATCGGCGTTCACTCGTCCCCACTCGGGGTGCAACTCGATCGCCCGCGTGTCCCAGACGCCCGAGTAGTGCATGCCCAGCCGGATCCCCAGCTTGCGGGTGACGTCCCGGTGAATGCGCAGCGCGTCTCTGACCACGCCGGGCGATGTTGAACCGACCTCGGTGGGCCAACTC
>JAGPGE010000837.1 GCA_018056145.1 Armatimonadota bacterium | reverse complement strand
GTTCCAGGCCGCGCGGCGCCTGGATGACCGTGGTTCCGCCGGGGAGGGATGTCGCGCGCACAGTCTCTGGAGGCGTGGCAGTAAGGCGCGGAGCGATGTCCGGCGTTGCGGTCTCGGGTTCGTCAGTCGGCAGGAAAATCCGGCCGTCGAACATGGGCAGCGTGAAGGTATCCCCTACTCGCCCGGTGCTCAGATCCCTGCAGCGCCTTTGGAGACGAACCACCGCGTCATATCCCGAACCGTTCACCACCACGGTCCCGCCGTCGAAGTCCCGCTGCCAGGTGCCGTCCTCATTGCGCGTGCAGTCGCCCTTAGGGTAGCCCAGTGGCGCGTCGTATTCCTTGTACCACCACCAGTTCCCACGGGCTGCCGTGCCCGCGTCATACCCGAAGTACCCGTCCCCCATGAGCGTGGTCGCCAGGCCGAAGCGCATGGTCTGCTCATCGTCCTGCCGCGCTTTCTCAACCTCCGCCACCTTGTCCTCGTGCTTCATCTTGCTCCAGCGCCACGGGTCGTCATTGAGAGGCTGCGGGCGACAGACGATCATGGTCGTGACCGGCTTGCGGCTGAGCCTGCACCAGTTGAGGTACCGGGCGAGGAAGTCTTCGAAGTCCACTCTGCCTTCGACCACGCGGTTGATCTCGTCCTCGGCAAGCACACCATTGAGGCTCTCGAAGCCACGCGTCGGGATGTTCCAAGCATTCAGCATCACCACCGCCTTGCCGTCGCGAAGCTGTGCCGTACGCGGGCAGAGCCAGTCGTCGGGGCTCCAGCAGTCGTAGAATATGCCGTCGAACATCGCCCGCGCGAAAACGCGGTCCCGCGCCATGTCCAGGTTGTACTGGAGCACTTCCGGCAGCTTCATGTTGATGCGGAACATGCCGGGCCAGCCACTCCAGCGTTCACCCTTGTCATTCAGGTCCCACCACCCTTGGGGGATGTCGGGGCTGTCGTAGCCCTCGATCACATCCACGTATGGCAGCACCATCGCGGTAGGATTGGCCTGACGCAGGAGCGCAATGTTCGTCTCCAGCGTGGCGAGGGTCTTCTCCCACCGCGGGTTGTCCCAGTCGTAGTGCAGGTCGTAGCAGCCGCCGACGAACAGGTCGAGCTTCGACCAGTACTCAGCGCCCTGCTCCCACGTTCGCCACCCGAGACCAGCGCCGTAGCAGTTGCCGATCCGGGGGAAGGTGGGGTTGATGCCTGACACGTCCCTGCCCCAGCAGACCGCGACCACGAGCAGTGCGCCCAGGATGATGGCCAGTCTCAGCATGTTGCACCACGCTCCCCATTGTTGATGCGTTCGACCTTCGCCGCCCACCGCCGTGTCCCCTTCGCAGCAGGTCTCCCGCGCGCTTCGGGGGAACCAAAGGTGGGACGCCGTACGTAGCCGGTCCGCGAGGGCCGGCATGGGACCGGCCGGCACAAGAAGGAGCGCTAATCATGACCAAGCAGACTGTCAACATGCGCCGTTCGGGAGCTGTCTTCATGGTGATCGCCATCACCTGCGGGTTCGCGTGGGCCGAAGGCCTGCGCCCCCAGAAAAACCTTGTGTCCAATGGGAGCTTCGAACACGTGGAGGACGGCGTGCCCGTGGGGTGGGAGTGGCTGCCGGACCGGGCGCAGGGCACCCTGACCGCGGATGAGACAATCAGCCATAGCGGTCAACGCTCCGTCAAGATCACGAACGAGACCGCGCGTGAGCCCCACGTGTACAGCCGCCTGCGCAGATCCATCCCGCTGGAGCCCGGCGAGGCTTACACCATCTCTTGCTACGTGCGCAGTGAAGACCCCGGCGTGGCGTGGATCGGCGGCGGCGACGGCTGGCACATTCGCAAGCCCCTCCCGGCCACCGGCGGCGAGTGGCAGCGCGTGGCGGCCACCTTCACCGCCACCGCGGCGGAACGCAGCTTCGAACTGATGATCCTCACTGAAAGTCCCACCGAAGGCATCTGGGTTGACGACGTGCAGGTCGAGTTGGGGGAGGTCGCTACCGAGTTCGATCCTCTGGAACCCCTCCAGCCGGGCACCTCTCAGCTCAACCTGCGCCCCATGGGACTGCAGCCCAATCTCCTGCCCAACCCGTCCTTCGAGGAAGTTGACGGGAACCGGCCCCGCAACTGGCTGTGGGACCAGCGCAATACAGACGCGACACTCACCGTGGACAGCGAGGTATCGCGCTCCGGGAAAAACTCGGTGCGCATCACCAATGGGACGCCCTTTGGCGCCCACGTGTACGGGATCCTCAATCTCCTGAGCGGCGTGAGCGTGAAGCCGGATACCACGTACACCATCTCCTGCTACATCAAAGGCAGCAACATCGGGACCGCATGGATTGGCGGCGCAACAGGCTGGCGGGTGCGCGCCCTGTTCCCGCGCAAGGTCGATGGCGGATGGCAGCGGGTGGTGCGCAGTTTCACCACGGAATCCGACGAGATTACGATCCCGGTGATGATCGTCACCGAGAGCCCCACCGAGACATTGTGGGTGGATGATCTGCAACTGGTTGAGGGACCCGAGCCCATGCCGTACCTCGGCCCGGACCAGGACGACAAG
>JAGPGE010000836.1 GCA_018056145.1 Armatimonadota bacterium | reverse complement strand
AACCCTCGGGCACCCCGGCAAGCGCGTCCATCGTGACGAGACCGCGCACCCGCTGGAGGTGATTGGCCAGGGGGCCGGTCACCGACAGCACGCAACTGCTCTCCACCGACGGGTGCAACCCTTCGGCTCGCACGATCTTGAAGCCCCGGCAGGTCGGGTCGTATCGCAGGAGGCAGAAGCTCACGCATCCGGTGAGTTCCGACAGGGCATCGCAACAGGCGTCATATAGCTTGTGGATGTCCAGCGAACCCGCCATGCGCGAGACCGCCCGTGAGATGGTGTTCTCCCCACGCGGCCGGTGGGCGCTGTCCATGTCTAGCACGCCGCCGAGATGGGTCGCGCCGGGAACCGGAGCCTCGGGAGCGCGCACGTTCTTCGCCGTCAGGTACGCCACGAGACTGTCCACCGCTGCCTGGAGCCGCACATCGCTGGCGGGGATGAGGATCCACTGATCCGGCGCCGGGATGCGCTCGTCCTGCACCTGCCGTACCACGTGTTCGGACGCCACCGCGACAACCGTGGCGTCCCTGAAGTTCACGCGCACGAAACGCAGGTCGGCTACCAGATCGTCTGTGAGATGCTCGGCGTCGAGGAAGACCACGTCTACCCGGGATGGCGCCGTGCCCGGCGGCATCATCCCCGGGTCGGCGTCGAACGTGGTCAGCCTGCCCGAGACCAGCTCGCGCACCCGGGCGTAATGCGACCCGCTACCTGTGATGAAGAGTGCTGTGGTCATGCTGTAGTCACTGGGTGCCTTTGGTGGTTCGGTGTAAGCGGCAGCAGTAGCGTGAACTCAGTGCCAGTCTGTTCGTCCGAACGCACGGCGACCTCGCCGCCGTGCTCCTCCGCGATAGTGTGACAGATTGTGAGGCCCAGACCAGTGCCCGTAGCCTTCGTCGTGAAGAAGGGCTCGAACAAGCATACCATCTGTTCGGGCGGAATGTAACTGTGAGAATTCCACACGCCGATCCCCAAGCGCTCCTGCCCACCCGCAATGCGCGGCTGGACCCGGACCTCCACACAGCCTCCGGCCGGCGTTGCGTCCAGCGCATTGAGCAACAGGTTCAGCAGAGCCTGGTGCAGACGCGTCTCGTTTCCGCGCAGCTCAGGCAGCTCCTCAGGCACCACCACGCTGACCCCTATCCCCCGCGATTCGGCACTCGCGCTCACCGCCGCCGCGGCCCCTTCAGCAAGCTGCCTCAGGTTTACGGTCTCCCAGGCATAGCTGGTGGGCCGCGCGAGGGTCATGAACTGTTCCACGAGGTCCTCCAGGCGGCCGACCTCTGACCGCGCCACATCCAGGAACGACTCGCGGAACTCAGGGTCGTCCAGGCGCCGCGGCGCCAGTTCGGCAAACGTCCGGATCGCCACCAGCGGGTTGCGGATCTCGTGGGCCATGCCGGCGGAGATCGCCCGGATGAACCCCAGCCGCTCGGTTTCCTTTTCGGCCCGGCGCAGCGCGTCCTCAGTGCTCAGGTCATGGAAGAGCACCGCTGCGCCGTCATTGCCCCCCTCCGGCCCCGTGAGAACAAATGTGCTCAAAGCCACCCGCAACTCCCCGTCCGGGAAGAGCGGCAGACCCGGGTTGTTGCCCCCGCGGCCGGTCTGCAGTGCGTCGGACAGGCTGGTCTGCAGCGACGCCGGAAGTATGTGCAGGTGGCGGCCCACAAGGTCGGACGACCTGCGGTGCAGCAATTCGCAGGCGGATGCATTGACCACGCTGATGATCCCGCGCGAGTCGACGGCGACCAGTCCGCTGCCCATCTGGGAGATGATCTTTTCGGTGCGCTCCTTCTCAGCGAGTATCTGGGCCCGCAGTTCGTGGTTCTTCAGCGCAACCGCAGCGTGGGCGCCCAGCGTTGCGAACATGGATGTCTCGGATGCCGTGAAGATGTCCCTGGACAGTTTCGGGCCGAGGATGAAGAACCCCAGAGGCCGCTCCTGCCAGACCACCGGAATGACCACGCTCGCGTGCAGGCTCTCCATGGCGCTCAGTCGCTCAGCGGCGTGGGGCGACGCATCGAACCGCAGGACGTCGCCTGCGTACAGGGGCTCCTGCAGGCCTTCCACGTTGAGCAGGCGCAGGGCTGGCCCGCTCATCCCGGTTGCCAAGAACGGCGCGTGTGTCGTCACATATGAGTGCCGGTCCACGAGCCCGACGCACTCGTACACCCCCCCTGGACGGCGCAGGTAGGCCGCAACGAAGGCAGTCCCGAAGAACTCCTCGGCAGCTTCCAGCATCGGCATGAGTAACGTCTCGTTTCCCGGTGACCGGACCACCGCCGCTTCGAGCCTGCGCAGGAGCCTGGCGGTCCGCTCTCGCTCCTCATCGGGATTGCGCCCGAGCAGGCCCCGGAAGTACTGGTACACGGGAGTGAAGGTGAAACCGAAGGCGGTCCCGACAACCAGCCAGAAGACAGTGAGCCGCGCGGGCTCGTCCACGTAGAGACGCATGTTGCCCAGAAGCACGCTTACTGTGAGCCCGGCCGCGACTCCAATGCTGCCGACGGCGAGAATTCCCGCTGCTGCGCGCCGGCCCGCCGTGCCAAGGTCCCACAG
>JAGPGE010000835.1 GCA_018056145.1 Armatimonadota bacterium | reverse complement strand
ACTGTGCCCATGGAGCTACCCCTCGGAGATTGGTTTTGGCGCTAACCTACCGTTCTCCGAACAAGGGGTAGCTCCCTGCGTTCTCACCAAACTTCACGCATCGGCATTAGACTTCGGTGCGGAGTCCGGCGCTCTTGCCCAGACTCTGTGCCTAGATAGCCAGCGCTTCGTACCACCACGCCAGGAAGCGCTCGGAGAACCACTCTTCCGGCCTGGCCTTGAGGGTCTCCAGTATCGTGTCCACCATCGGCCGCGTCCGAATTGCGCGGATCGTGGCCGAGCCAATGCTGCCGAACCGCACCAGGCCAAGCTCGGCCAGGTACTCCCCCATCGCCTTGAAACTGAACCCTGGCCACATGAAGTCCGCCGAAGGGTTCAGCCCCGCACGGCTCTTTTCGTAGTAGTCTGCGACCGCATCCCACCGGGAAATCTGGTCCAGGAGCCCCTGTCGCCGCTCCTCCGGCGCCTGCTCCAGCGCCCACTCCACCAGCAGGCACTGGCAGTAGTGCGCCTCAGTGTTCACCGTGAAATCCACGCCCAGGAAGCAGTAGTGGGCATCCCACTGGTACAACCGCTCCCAGGGGCTGGCTTCGGCGAACGCCGCATCACCGAACAGGCATGGCCGAAGTCCCCACTTGCCGTGGTCCGCCGTCAACTCCGCGGCCCTGGCGCCGATTGCCGACACGGAATGGGTCGGGTTATTGCTGCGGATGCTGTCGGGCCGCTGGCGGAAGGTCTCCGTGATGATTCCAGGGTACGAGGGCGAGTTCTCGTAGTCCCAGTCCGCAATGTTCTGGCTCCCGTTCCACCACAGCGTCGGCACAGCCACTGTGCCTCCAGGGCCCACCGCCTGCAGGAAGCCCTCAATCACGGTATTCGGCCCGCCGACAACGTGTCCCATGCTGCTCAGCGAGCTATGGAACATCACAATGTCCCCTTCACCAACCCCCACGCTCCGCACCCCGCGCGCAACGTCATCAACGGTAACACGCACGCTCTTGTCGCCCTGTTCCGGCATCATCGCTTGGGTCGGTCCTTTCCGCATTGAGGAGTCAGCCAGGGATGAGTCGCACTGCGTCCTGAACAACGGCTGAGATGCGGCCATATCTGCCCGCGGGCTCACGGCACTGGTTCGCTGCGCGTGCCCCTCTCACCTTCCGAGCCTGTATGGAACTGATAGGCGCGCAGGTCAACACCCACTGCTGGGAGAAGAGAGGCAGCGCCAATCAGAACCCGGGAGGGCTATCCGATGAAGCTCAGTCTGCTCACCTACCTGCTCGGCAAGGACATGTCGCTGGACGAACTGTTCGATGTTGTGCATACCACTCGGATTGAGGGCCTGGAGTTGCGCGCGGAGTTGGGCCACCAGCATGGTGTCGAGCTGGAGCTTGACGCCGCACAGCGCGCCGAAGTGAAGCGCCGGTTCGAGGACGCCCGCATTCCCTTCGTCTGTTTGGCCACAAGCTGCCTCTTCGACGGCCTCGATGAAAGCGTGCGCAGGATACACATCGACCGCGCGAAGCAGTACTGCGACCTGGCGGCAGACTGCGGCGCTCCGCGCATCCGAGTGTTCGGAAACGCTTTCCCCGCCGGTGCGGACAAGGCGCAGGTGGTGGAGAACGTGGGGGCGTCGCTGCGTGAAATCGCCGAACACGCGGCCACGAGGAACGTGGATGTCTGCCTGGAGATGCACGGGGACTTCTACTGGTGGGAGTATACACTCAAAGCGGTGGAACTCGCCAATCACCCATGCGTAGGCATTGTGCACAACTGCGACCCGCGCGAGATGCGGTTCGGACCGATCTCGGCCTTTTACGAGCCGCTCAAGCACCATATCCGCCACGTCCACATGCACAATCTCGAGGAACCCTACCCGTACAGAGCCCTGTTCGGGATGCTCAAGCGCGACGGTTACGGCGGCTTCATGTCCATCGAGGCCAACGAGTCGTCTGACCCGCGCCGGGTCATCGCCGTCTACGCCGCCCTGTGGCACGAAATGGTGGCGAATAGCGGTTAGTTGAGCGCACCGTCACCGGGTCGGACTCGATCTTCTGGGTAATCACCCGTCATCTGATCGCCGGCCTGAGCATTTTCGCGCCTTCCGGTCCTGAGCCTTGCCTCGCAGCCCGCGAACCGGGCGGCCGTCTCTAGCCACGGGTGGAGTGGAGCGAAGCGGAACCCGCGGATTCCGGCCCGAACCGGTTCCTGAGCCCCCGAACGGGGGCTTGTGCGGCTCTTTGTCGCGTGATTTGAGGAGCTGCGTCCTGCTTCGCGCGCTGTGAGGCCACGGCAACGGCCTGCCGCATTGCGGCGCGTGGTCGATGAGGGGATCGTGCCAGGATGTTATGCCCCCACCCACTTTTCGCGGTCAGCCCCGCCGTCACCTAAACGTGCGAGTGCTCCGAGTTGCGAGGGACCTCAGCTAGGCCCGCCCATCAGTCGCGCTCGCCGGAGCTTGCCCTGACTCTAGGCGCGCAGCATCGGCAACAGGCCCCGAGAAGCGGGCCAAGGCACTGCCGGCGGACAATGGCTTTCGTCACCGGGCGGTTCACGGTAGCCGACC
>JAGPGE010000834.1 GCA_018056145.1 Armatimonadota bacterium | reverse complement strand
CGGTGAAGGCGGCGATCACCCGAGCCGCACCGCGCCCTGATATGCTGCAGAGATCGACGTCCGATGCCCTCTTCCGCGGCGGGAACGTCTACGACCCTTCCGGCTCGCAGCAGACGCTCTGGGCCGCCGTGGATTCCGGCCAAGCCGCAAGCTTCTGGTTCCGGGTGGAGAACGATGCGGCCGGGCCCGACGATCTCGTCCTGTCCGCCAACTCTCCCGCCTCCGGCTGGACCGTGGCGTACTACGACAAGAACGGCAGTTACTCCGGCAACGTACTCAACACCACCATCGCCGGGGTGCCGCCCAATGCCCGGGCCGAGATCCGCCTGGACATCACTCCGGGCGCATCCGTCGCGGCGGGGACAACCCAGGAAGTCGAGGTTCGCGTCACCAGCGGAGACGGCAGCGCTCGAGATGTGTGCCGGTTCGTGGCCGGGAAGAGGCCCTTCGCAAGCGGGCGCCCCGACGCGATGGCACGTTCGCGGGTTGACCTGCCGTACGTGGGCGAGAATCTGGTCGGTGCGCCGCTCTCTCTCCAGACATGCCGCTCGATTCTGACAGCCGGAGATCTGACCGCCTTCACGCTGCGCCTTGATAACGACTCCGAAGCAGCGGAAGCACTCACGCTGAGGGCCTCCGCCGCGGCCCCGGGCTGGACAGCGCGCTACTTCGATGCGCTCTACGGGGGAAATGAGGTTACCAGCGCCGTGCGCGGTTCGGGCTGGAGCACGGGTTCTCTCGGCCCCGGCGCAGGCCGGGAAGTGCGCGTGGAAATGACTGCCGGCGCCGCTGCAGGACCTGTATGCGAAGTCCAATGCACGCTTTCTTCGCCGCGAGGGGCGACGGACGCGGTGGCTCTTGTCACCGTGCGTGACGGAGCGGACATGACCGGCGAGGGCGATGTCGACTGGAAGGATGTGCGTGCATTCTTGAACGCGTGGCGTCAACATCTCACGGGCTCGCCGTGCGGACCTGCCTTCGATCTGGACGGCGACGGCGATGTGGATGCCGCGGACGCCGCGCAATTTGCGGCACTGCTGGCCTGCGGCGCTTTCGGTATCGCTCCGTAGACTACGCGAAGAAGAGGGCCCGGGACAGGCGTCCCGGGCCCTCGGTGCTTCGCTGTTCATCCTGTGGCTTAGTAGTCCGGCGTGGGCGGTGCGGGGGTTTCCTTCTGCGGGACCTCGGCCACCAGCGCTTCGGTGGTGAGGATCAGAGAGCCGATCGACACCGCATTCTCGAGAGCCGAGCGGACGACCTTGGTCGGGTCGATGACGCCGGCCTTCACGAGGTCTTCGTACTCGCCCGTCAGCGCGTTGAAGCCGAACTTCACGCTGCTCTTGGCCAGGATGCTCTCGCAGACAACGCTGCCCTCGAGACCGGCGTTCGCCGCAATCTGGCGGCAAGGCTCGGTCAGGGCGCGCTTGACGATGGCCACACCAGCCGCGATGTCGCCGTCGGCCTCCATGTCGTCGAGGGTCTTGCTGGCGCGCAGCAGCGCCACGCCGCCGCCGGGCACAACGCCCTCTTCGAGGGCGGACCGAGCGGAGGACAGGGCGTCCTCAAAGCGGTGCTTGAGCTCCTTGAGTTCGGTCTCGGTGGCCGCGCCGACCTTGATGACCGCAACGCCGCCGGCCAGCTTGGCCAGGCGCTCTTCCAGCTTCTCACGGTCGTAATTGCTGTCGGTGGTCTCGATCTCGCGGCGAATCTGGGCGATGCGGCCGTTGATCGCCTCCTGAGAGCCGGCGCCCTTGATGATCGTGGTCTCGTCCTTGCTGACCACAACCCTTTCCGCGCGACCCAGTTGATCAAGCTCCACGCTATCCAGCTTGATGCCCAGGTCTTCGCTGATGAAGGTGCCGGCGGTGAGGATCGCGATGTCCTCGAGGTTGCGCTTGCGCCTGTCGCCGAAACCAGGCGCCTTGACCGCGCAGGAGCCAATTGCGCCGCGCATCTTGTTCACCACGAGGGTCGCGAGAGCCTCGGCTTCACAGTCCTCCGCGATGACCAGCAAGGGCCGACCCGCGCTGGCGACCTTCTCAAGCACCGGGACAATGTCAGCGGCCGAGGAGATCTTCTTCTCGTAGATGAGAATGTACGGGTCCTCGAGCACGCACTCCATGCTCTCGCCCTCGGTCACGAAGTACGGCGAGATGTAGCCCTTGTCGAACTGCATGCCCTCGACCACGTCGATCTCGGTGCGTCCAACCTTGGACTCCTCGACGGTGATGACCCCGTCCTTGCCAACCTGGTCCATGGCATCGGCGATGAGGTTGCCGATCTCCGGGTCATTGCCCGCGATGCCCGCGACATGGGCAATCTCGTCGCGGCTGTCGATGCTGATGGACATGCCGCGCAGCTCATCCACGACCTTCTCGCAGGCCATCTCGATGCCGCGCTTCACCAGCATGGGGTTGGCGCCTGCGGCAACGTTCTTCAGACCTGCCTTGACGATTGCCTGGGCGAGCACGGTGGCGGTGGTGGTGCCGTCGCCGGTGTCGTCATTGGTCTTGGAAGCGACTTCCTTGCACAGCTGGGCGCCCATGTTCTCGTATTGGTCCTCAAGCT
>JAGPGE010000833.1 GCA_018056145.1 Armatimonadota bacterium | reverse complement strand
ACGCCCAGCGCAAGCCCGGCGTGCAAGGGGAACGACCTCATGGGGGAAGCACCTCAACTTGGGCGGTCGCAGCACGGCACCGCCTTCGCTTTCAGCAGGCCACGGACCTTCTGGCAGCACGACCCCACGGGCCTTGTCGCTGTCACGGGTCCCGTGCTCGGGGTGGCGAGCACACCCGTGACCTGTGCTCATACCTGCTTACGGGGAATGCCCCTGCGCAGGTGAACTGCCGCGTTACGGTGAACCAATTCGCGTCGGGCCAATATGCCCCCGACTGTGCGGGCGAAGGCGGAGGTAACCCGAGATGCTCAAGCTGCTGGCAACAGTCGCGCTTGCCACGTGTTTGTTTGGCGCTGCATGGGCGCAGATGACGCCCGGTAACCCACTGTCCGGGCTGGAACTGCTGCGCGATCAGGAGACCATGAGGTCTTCCTCCTCGGACCCCAACTGGCGGAACGGGAACGGAGATGCCCGGGGGATACCCGCGGGGCAGACGTTGACCCTGTGCGAGCTTGACGGCCCCGGGGTCATCACCCACATCTGGTTCACAATCGCCCACAATGTCCAGGCGTACTCGCGCCTGCTCACGCTGCGCATGTATTGGGACGGCGAAGAGCACCCAAGCGTTGAGGCGCCGATCGGCGACTTCTTCGTGATCGGGCACGGCGTGGACAAGCCTTTCGCATCCCTGCCCGTGCGGGTGAGTTCGGATGGCCGGGCGCGCAACTGCTACTGGCCCATGCCTTTCGCCAGATCCGCGCGAATCACGGTGACCAATGAGAGCGACCAGCCGTGCGGGGCGTTCTTCTGGTACATCGACTGGCAGAAGCAGAACGCGCTGCCCGAAAACACTGCCTACTTCCACGCCATGTACCGCCAGGAGTTCCCCTGCGTGATGGGTCGGAACTACCTGCTCGCGGACATCGAGGGACGCGGGCAGTACGTGGGCACGGTGCAGAGCGTCTACCACACCTCCGAGGGCTGGTATGGAGAGGGTGACGATTTCTTCTTCATCGACGGCGAGGAAGAACCGCGCCTGCGGGGTACGGGCACCGAAGACTATTTCTGCGACGCCTGGGGGTTCCGCCAGTTCGACGGCCCGTACTACGGTATCCCGCTCTGGGAGGGCTACTCGCCCGGCGACCGGGGCACAGCTTACCGCTGGCACATCGGCGACGCGGTGTCTTTCCGGAAGTCGCTGCGTGTCGAGATCGAGCACAAGGGCTCCCAGAGCTTCCCCGACAACACTTCGAGCGGGTTCATCGAGCGCGACGACCTCATGTCTTCGGTGGCCTTCTGGTACCAGACCGAACCGCACAAGCCCTGGCCCGCACTGCCTTCGGGCCCGGATCGTCTGCCCTCCAGGGACGCGACCATCGCCGTCGGCTACCAGCTTGTGCCCACGGCGGCCCACTCAGAGCACCCGATGTCGGTCCAAGATCTCCCGGGCATGGCCACCGATGGCAAGCAGATGTTCTTCACACCGAGGGACGACAGGGGCTGGGTGGAGATCCCCTTCACAATCGCCGAGGACACCACCGCGCTTTTCGTGGGCAAGTTCATCCACTCCTGGGACCACGGCACATACCGCGCCCTGCTGGATGGACAGCAACTGGAGATCATGGACCTGTACAACTCCGCGCCCACCCCGAAGGAACACAAGTGGGGCATGCGAGCGCTCAAGGCCGGCGAGCACGTCCTGCGCCTGGAGTGCGTCGGGAAGCCCGAGAAGTCCACAGGCTACTTCCTGGGATTCGATGCCCTGGCGTTCCGCATACCCGCCTACACACGCCCGGCGGGCAAGGACCTGCGTGAGCTGCAGGCCGGAAACTGAGCCCGACGCCGACCGGCGAGGGAGAGTTGCACCTAGATGGCTTCCACCAGCTCGACGGCCGCCGCCTGTCTTGCCCTGCTGATCGTCGCCGCGGACTCCTGTATCGCGCAGACGGCGGCCCCGCCCGGCAGGATCGCGGTGAAAGATGGGGCTCTCGTGGTCAGAGAGACCGGCGAGCCCTTCATCCCGCTGGGAGTGAACTACTACCGCGTCGGGAACGTGGACGGCGACAAGGTGGTCCATGCCACCTTCTGCCCGGGCTTTTACGACAGGCCCTTCATTGAGAAGATGATGGCCGATGTCGCAGCGTGGGGCTTCAACACCGTGCGGACCTTCCATGCGTACCACGTCGGCCCCAGCGGCATACTGGTCTCGCGCGGGTCCCGTGAGATCGCTCCGGGCTACCTGGACAACGTGGTCCACTTCCTGCAACACGCACGCGCACACGGAATCCACGTGATCTTCTCATGGGACATCTGGATGCCCGGCGCGGACTGGTGGGCTGAGACGCCGCTCCCGGGCGAGGAAGCCTGCGACCTTCGTCGGGACTGGGATCACGCGCAGGGCATCAACGGCTTCCGCCTGCACCGGGGTTCGGTGCGCACCCGGGCTAATGCCATTGTGGCGCTGATCGAGGCGATCCGCGCCCGGGACCCGCACCTGCTGCCGGTGGTGATGGCCTGGGAGCTTGAGAACGAGGTGTATCTGAGCGCCACGAAAGAACCCTTCAGCCTGCGGG